>CAZOLL010000392.1:0-4552 GCA_964580365.1 uncultured Phycisphaeraceae bacterium | reverse complement strand
AGAAGCGGCTCGACGCGCGCTGGAAGAGCTCCGGAGAGTCCGGGCCCGAAGGCGGCGCGGCTCCGAGCGGACCGTCTGCCGGGACCCCGCGTGTCCCGGCGTCCGGCGCGCCGCCGGCCCCGAGTTCCGGCGCGCCCGCTGCTGCGGGGATGTCGGACGACGAGAAGCGCCTCGCGCGCGAGCAGCAGCGCCGCGACATCGCCGGGCGGTCCGCCGGCCGCTCGCGTCCGAGCCGCCCGATCAAGCGCGACCAGCCGCGCGTCGGCCGGAACGACCCCTGCCCGTGCGGAAGCGGCAAGAAGTACAAGAAGTGCTGCTTCCCGAAGTTCGGGGAGTGAGGTCCTCACCTCTCCCGCGTGGAAGGAAACGGGACGCCGCGCTCGCCGACGCTGCTCCTCGCCGGGTATAGTGTCGCGCTTTTCCTCGGTTCGCTGATCGGCTTGCCGTTCTTCCTCCTCCGTCTCGCTTTGCGGCGACGTTGGCGTGAGGGGTTGTTCGAACGCCTGACGATCCGGCTGCCGCCGCCTCGCGGCGCGCGGCGCCGGGTCTGGATGCACGCGGCCTCCGCCGGAGAGATGGCGGCCGTCGTCGTCGTGGCGCGCGCGCTCGAACGACGGCGCCCCGACCTCGAGGTTGTGCTCTCGAGCACGACCACGAGCGGGCGCGGCGTGGCCGAGCGCGAACTGCCGGGGCGTGCGGTGTTCCTCCAACCGCTCGACTTCGGAGTGCTGGTGCGCCGCGCGCTGAAGCGCGTCGACCCCGCGCTGCTGGTGCTGGTGGAGCTGGAGTTGTGGCCGCGGTTGTCCGACTGCGCCGCCCGCGCCGGTGTGCCGGTCGTGGTGGCGAACGGTCGGATCAGCGAACGATCGGCGCGCCGGTACGCGGCGCCGTGGGTGCGAAGACTGGTCGGGATGGATCGCGTGGCGATGTTCGCAGTTCAGAACGACGAGTACCGGGATCGACTGCGCCGCCTCGGCGTCGCCGAGCGCCGCGTCGTCGTCACCGGCAACGTGAAGGCGGACGCGCCGGCGCGCACGGCGCCGCCGTCCCTGCGCGCTTCGCTCGGCATCGCATCCACCGATCGCGTCGTCGTCGCCGGCAGCACGCACCCGGGCGAGGTCGCGTTGATCGTGCAAGCGGTCGACGACGCTGCGCGCCGACTCGGAGCTCCGATCCGCACGATCGTCGCGCCGCGGCACAAGGACCGCATCCCCGTCGCCGAGCGCGAGCTCGCCGACGCCGGCCGCCGCTCGCAGCGCCTCACCGAGGTTCGCGCGGGTGCGCCGCTCGCCGCGAATTCAACGCTCGTCGTCGACACGATGGGGGAGCTCGTCGACTTTTACGCGATCGCCGAAGTCGCGATCGTCGGGGGCTCGCTCGTGCCCGGCATCGGCGGCCACAACGTCTTCGAGCCCGCGCTCTGCGGCGTGCCGGCGATCGTCGGCCCGTGGCGCGCGAACGTCCGCTCCGACGCGCAATTCCTCGAGTCGATCGACGCGCTGTCGATCGTCGAGCCCGAATCGCTCACGACGCGCCTCGTCGAACTCCTCGGCGCCGGCGGCGTGCGCTCCGAGACGATCCGCGAACGCCTCGCGCGCGCCCGCGGCGCGGCAGAACGAACCGTCGACCACGTGCTCCAGCACTGCGGGCCCGAATCGACGGCGAACTCACGAATCACGAGTCCCGAAGAACAGGCATTGGAAAGGAAGCGAGATGGCTGAGCGTCACCTCTTCACGTCCGAGTCGGTCGGCATGGGACACCCCGACAAGCTCGCGGACCAGATTTCCGACTCGATCCTCGACGCGCTGCTCGCGAAGGATCCGATGGCCCGCGTCGCGTGCGAGACGCTCGTGACGACCGGCCTCTGCGTGGTCTCCGGCGAGATCACATCGAAGGCGCGTGTCGACTACGGACAGATCGCGCGCGACACGATGAGCCGCATCGGTTACACGAATGACGAGTGGGGGATCTGCGGCGAGTCGGCCGGCGTGATGGTCGCGGTGCACTCGCAGTCGCCCGACATCTCGCAGGGCGTCACCGAGGGCGAAGGCCTGCACAAGGAGCAGGGCGCGGGCGACCAGGGCATGATGTTCGGCTTCGCGTGCAACGAAACGCCGGAGCTGATGCCGATGCCGATCATGTTCGCGCACCGGCTCGTCGCGAAGCTCGCCGAGCTGCGCTTCGCCGGCAAGCTCCCGTGGCTGCGCCCCGACTCGAAGTCGCAAGTGACGATCGAGTACATCGACGGCAAGCCGCGCCGCGTCGAGGCGATCGTCATCTCGACGCAGCACGACCCGAAGGTGAGCCACGCGACGATCAAGAAGGCGATGATCGACAAGGTCATCAAGCAGGTGATCCCCGCGCGCCTGCTCGACAAGAAGACGAAGATCCACATCAACCCGACCGGGCGCTTCGTCATCGGCGGCCCGCACGGCGACACCGGGCTCACCGGCCGCAAGATCATCGTCGACACCTACGGCGGCATGGGTCGTCACGGCGGTGGCGCGTTCTCCGGCAAGGACCCGACCAAGGTCGACCGCAGCGCGGCGTATGCGGCGCGCTACGTCGCGAAGAACGTGGTCGCGGCCAAGCTCGCCGACCGCGTCGAGTTCCAGATCGCCTATGCGATCGGCGTCGCGCAGCCCGTCTCGCTGTCGATCGACACGTTCGGCACCGGCCGCGTCCCCGACGCGCGCATCCTCGACGCCGTCCGCCAGAACTTCGACCTCACTCCTGCGGGCATCATCCGGATGCTCGATCTGAGGAAGCCGATCTACTTCGAGACCGCCCGCCACGGTCACTTCGGCCGAAAGGGTGCGGGCTTCTCCTGGGAGAAGACCGACCGCGCCGCCGCGCTCGTGAAGGCGGCCACCCGCTGACCATTACGGCCGCCGCGGGCCGACCTCGGCGGCCGGTTTCGTCGCTTGTCTTGAACGGAGCGATGGTTACTCTGGCGGCCTCTCCCGGCTAACCGTCGGTCGGTCCGTCGAGGAGTCCAACATGTCCAACCGCAATCGCCGTCATCGCTCCGCCGGCTTCACGCTCGTCGAGATCCTCGTGGTGATCACGATCATCGCGATGCTGATCTCGCTCGCCGTGCCGTACCTCATCAGCGCTCAGGACTCGGCGAAGTCGACGGTGTGCCGCAACCAGCTCTCGTCCATCGCGAAGTCGCTCTCCATCTGGAAGAACGATCGCAACAAGGGCCGCTGGCCGAAGGAGTCGGGCATCCGATTCCTGCTCGTCCTCGCCCGCGACGGGATGGTCGAAGAGAAGGACATGAAGGTCTTCCTGTGCCCGGGTGAAGGCATCCAGCAGGACGACAACATCACCGAGACCGACAAGACGCCGGGTTCGGCCTACAAGGACTGGGACGCGATCACCTCGCAGATGATTTCCTATGCGGGTCGCGACACGAAGAACTTCCCGATCCTCTCGACCAAGGAAGGCGCCGAGGTGATCGCGGCGGACGACAACGAAGGGCGCGCGAACCACAAGCACGCCACGAACTTCGTCTACGCAGACGCGAGCACGGACTCCTTCGACATCAAGGACGCGAGCGACTTCGGCCTCGACTTCAAGGACATCGGCTACACGCCGGTCGGTCCCGACTCTCCGCTCGAGAAGTTCCAGAAGCTGCGCGTCGACTGAACGAGAACCCAGAGAACAGGAGATCGAGGATGCGTTTCTGCACGGTGCTGCTGGTGGCGGCGAGTCTGGCGAGTGCGGCGGCCACGGCGACGGCGGCCGGCGCGCTGCGCTGGAAGCTCGCGATCGAGCCGGAGACGCGGCTCGTCAACCCCTGCGGCCGCATGGAAGTCTCGACGAAGCGCGGCACCCAGCCGTTCTGGTACGTCGTGTACACGGTGAAGAACACGCACGACGCGCCGGTGCCGCTGCAGCTCCTGCTGACGGCGAATACCGATTCGTCCGACGCCACGTTCACCGAGGGCTTCTATCCCACCGCGCTGAACGCCATCCGCGCGAAGCTGAAGAAGACGCTCGGCGACACGCCGGTCCACGACTGCCTCGACCTCAAGGGCAAGGAACTCGCTCCCGGCGAGTCGCTCACGGCCGTGTCTGTCTTCCGCTTCCTCAAGAAGGGCGGCGGATTCGAGGAGGACGTCGACGACGTGACGGTGAAGGTCGACGGCTTCGCGGACCCCGTCAAGAAGACCGGACTCACGTTTGCGCCGGAACACCTGCAGCTCTGGATGCGATACAAGAAGGGCGGCGACGCCGTCGATCCGGGCAAGGAGTCGGTGCGCTACGTCTCCTCCGAGGAGAAGGTCGTCGACTGACGATCGCCCGAGCCCCGACGAACGGGCTCGATCGAAACGGGGCGGGTCCTCACGGACCGGCCCCGTTTCGCGTTTCCACGGCCCTGCGCGGTTTCGCCGCAGTTGCCCGGTTCTGCGCCCCTCCGTAAGCTGCCGCGCTTTTCCATCGATCGCGGAACGAACGACGGAGGACAGGCCATGGCGCGGTTCAAGGGCACGGTGGTCGGCGCGGGCAATGGGGGTGCGACGGCGGCGCAGCGACTCGTCGAGC
>CAZOLL010000391.1:0-4553 GCA_964580365.1 uncultured Phycisphaeraceae bacterium | reverse complement strand
GAAACCGCCCCCCCCCCCCCCCCAACCCACCCCCCCCCCCCCCCGGGGGGGGGGCCCCCCCCCCCCGCACCCCCGCCTCTCCACGCCGGCCCCCCCCGCGTCCCCAGCGCGCCCGGCGTCCGTCGAACGCGGCGCGCACCTCTTCGTGTGCTTCGTGTTCTCGGCCGCCGCCCCCCCGCCTACTGCAGCACCGCGCTCAACGCGCCGCGCGCCGCGTCGACGTCCTTGCCGATCTGCGCGACCAGTTCTTCGCGCGACGCGAATCGCATCTCGTCGCGCAGGCGCTTGACGAGCACGACTTCGAGGTCCTTGCCGTAGAGGTCGCCTTCGAAGTCGAGGTAGTACACCTCGACCGTGAGGTCGCCGTCGGGGCCGAAGGTCGGGCGGATTCCGATGTTCATCACGCCGCCGACGCGGCGGCCGTCGATGGCGCTCGCGACGGCGTACACGCCGCTCGGCGGGCGGATCTCGTGGTGCAGGTCGAAGTTTGCCGTGGGGAAGCCCAGCTTCCGGCCGCGGCCGTCGCCCTTCACGATCGTGCCGAACATCGACCAGCGGCGGCCGAGCATGCGCGCGGCGCGGTCGAGGTCGCCGTCGGCGATCGCGGCGCGGATCCGCGTCGACGACACGCGCTCGCCGCTCAGCTTGAGCGGCTCGATCACTTCGATGCGCATCGAGTTCGCGGCGCAGAAGCGGCGCAGGAACGACACGTCGCCGCGGCGGTCGCGGCCGACGTGCGCGTCGGGGCCGACGACGAGGCCCTTCAGGGGGAGGCCGTCGACGAACACGGCGCGGGCGAACGTGTCGGCGTCGAGCATGCGAACCTGGTCGTCGAACGGGAGGACGACGGACGCGTCGACGCCGAGCGACTCGAACAGGTGCAACCGATGGGGGAGCGACGTGACGAGGCGCGGGGGAAGGCCCTTCAGGACCGCGACGGGATGCACCGCGAAGGTGAGGACGATTGCGGGCGCCCGCAGCTCGCGGGCCGTCGCCACGGTGTACCGCAGCAGTACCTGGTGCCCGAGGTGGACGCCGTCGAAGACGCCGATGGTGGCGACGCCACCCGGTTTCGCGGCGATGTCCCCGCCGAGCTGCGAGACGCGGATGATCTCCACGGACGCGGCGCGGACTCAGGCGCCCTTCACGAGCGCTTCGAGGTCCTTCTTCACGCGGAGCCGGTCGGCCGGCGACATCCGATGCACCAGCAGGATGTTTTCGAGGTGGTCGACCTCGTGCTGGATGATGCGCGCGACGAAGTCCTCGAACGTGGCCGTCTTCTTCTCGAACGCGCGGTCGTGGTACTCGATGTCGATCTGCTGCGCGCGCTCGACCTGCACGAAGATGCCGGGGAACGAGAGGCAACCCTCCTCGCCGAGCTGCCGGCCGCGCTTCTTCTTGATGGTCGGGTTCACCAGGACGAGGTCGTCCTTCGCGTCGTCGCCCGGGTTCAGGACCAAGAGGCGGACGCTCCACGCGACCTGCGGGGCGGCCAGGCCCACGCCCTTCGATTCCTTCATGATCCGCAGCATCTCGTCGATGCGGGCGTTCACCTCCGCGTCGACCGCGGTCAACGGCGCGGCCTTCCGGAGCAGGGCGGGATGGGGATAGGTGACGAGTTCCATCGGCATCGGTCTCGAGCCTCTTGGCCCCGCTGGCCCCGTTCGCTCCGGCGGCGCGGTTCGCGACGCGAACTCTCCGCCGGCAGCAGCCCGCGTTGACCCAAAGGTGCGCGAATGATAGCGTGCGCCGTTTCCGCGGCACCCCGGAAGTCGGGCGCCCGCGACATCTTCCAGCCGGTTCCGTGAGTTCGGATGGACGTTTCCAAGCACCTCGAGAAAGCGCAGGAGGCGGTTCGCAAGAAGAACCACGCCTACGCCGTCAGCCTCTACCACCAGGTGCTGCAGTTGAAGCCGGACCACGGCGAGGCGCGCGCGGAGCTGCGCCAGGCGCTCGTGAAGTGGAACGAATACAAGAAGACGCCCGCGTTCCTGGCCGCGATCCAGGGCTTCTTCCCGCGCCTGTCGATGCTGCTCGGCGGCCTCACCAAGAACTCGAACCAGGTGATCCTCGCGGCCGAACGATTCCTCGTCCTGCAGCCGAGGAGCGCGAGCGTCAACTGGAAGCTCGCGAGCGCGCTCGAGCGCGCCGGCCACGCGCGCTCCGCGATCGCCGTGTACGAGTTCCTGGGCGAGGACAAGGCCGTCGGCGACGCCGCGCTGAAGGCGGCGGGCAACCTGTACTACTCGCAGAAGGACCTGCAGAAGGCGCTCGGCTGCTTCGAGGCGGTGCTCAAGCGCTCGCCGCGCGACTCCGAAGCCGAGAAGATGCGCAAGAACCTCGCCGCCGAAGGCGTGCTCTCCGCCGGCTCCTACGACCCGACCAAATCCTCCCGCGAGCTCGCGCGCGACAAGGACAAGCAACGCGCGAACGAAGTCGACCAGAAGCTCGTCACCACCGCGGACGAGCGCGGCGAGAAGATCCTCCGCCTGAAGGAGAAGCTGAAGGGCGAAGCGAGCGACCCCGCCGTCAAGCGCGCGCGCCGCGACCTCGTCGACCTCCACGTGAAGGCGCGCGAGTACCGCGCGGCCATCGAAGTCCTCGAGCAGGGCGTGAAGTCCGAGCCAGAGTCGTACGAGCTGAAGGAGCGCCTCGGCGACGTGCGCATCCTCCACCTCGAGGAACAGATCCGCGAGTGCCGCGCGAAGGCCGAGCGCGGCGACGCCGCGGCGAAGACCGACCTCGCCGATCTCGCCCGCGAAAAGCAGGAGTTCGAGATCGAGGAGTTCACGCGCCGCGTGAAGGAGCACCCGACCGACCTCGAGCTGCGCTTCCGCCTCGGCCGCCTCCTCCTCGAGGCCGGGCAGGCCGACCGCGCGATCGAGAACTTCCAGCACTCGGTGAAGGAGCCGCGCCGGCGCGTCGATTCGCTGCTCGGCCTCGGCGCCGCGTTCGAGAAGAAGAACCTGCTCGACCTCGCGAAGAAGCAGATCGTGTCGGCGCTCGAGGCGGTGGACGCGCAGTCCGACCGCGCCATCGACATCCAGTACGCCCTCGGCTGCCTCGAACAGAAGAGCGGTGATCTCGCGAGCGCGAAGGACCGTTTCGAGCGCATCTACGAGCGCGACATTCACTTCAAGGACGTGGCGGACCGGCTCGACGTCGTGCGCAAGGCGGTCCCCGCCGCGCGTCCGGGCGCAGAACCCGCGTCTCCCGCGTCTCCCGCGTCTCCGGCCCCGCCGGCCGCGGCAACCCGATCCGAGAGCGCGCCCGCGCCGAAGTCCGCACCCAAGGACGACGCGGGCGGCTCCCTGTATTCCTTCCGAGAACACTGAACAAGACCCCACCGGACACGAGAGGAACGAGATGGCCCACATCCAGCAGGCGTTGAAGCGTCACCGTCAGTCGCTCGAGCGGCGCGAGCGCAACAAGGCGCGGATCTCCGCGATGAAGACCGAGATCAAGAAGTTCGACGCGCAGATCGCGAGCGGCGACGTCGCGAAGGCGAAGGCCGCGCTGAAGGACGCGATGTCGAAAATCGACAAGGCCGCGAAGCGTCACTCGCTGCACAAGAACACCGCCGCGCGCCGCAAGGCCAGCCTCGCGAAGAAGCTCCGCGCCCTGGAGTCGTCGGCGAAGAAGTGAGGGCGTGATGCCCGCCGTCCTCACGGCCGAAAACGTGCGCGCCGGTCTGAAAGAGCCCGGCGCGGCGGTGCGCGTGGTGTTCGCGCTCCTGCGCGGCCGGTTCTACGGCTGCTGGTACCGGCTGAAGGGCGTGCGCCTCACCGTCGGGAAGAACTTCCGCTGCCACGGCCGGCTGGTCATCGCCGGCAAGGGCACGGTCACGATCGGCGACGACGTGGTGGTGCGCGCGAACCTGCGCCACGTGTACCTCGGCAGCCGCACGGAGAAGTACGTCATCACGATCGGCGATCGCGTCTGGCTCCACGGGACGTCGATCTCGTGCGTCGAGCGCGTGACGATCGGCGAGCGATCGCTGGTCGGCCGCGTCGAGCTGATCGACCACGAGTTCCACGACCCGCGCGACTTCTCGCGCGAGGCCCGCGTGCGCAGCAAGCCGATCGTGCTCGGCAAGAACACGTGGATCGGGAACGACGCGTTGATCCTGAAGGGCGTCGAGGTCGGCGACGACTCCGTCGTCGGCGCGCGCGCCGTCGTGCGCCGGTCCGTGCCCGCGAAGGTCGTCGTGATCGGCAACCCCGCGCAGGTCGTCAAGCGGCTCGACTGACGTGCGGACGCTCGCGTTCGCCGCGGTCGTCTGCATCGCGTTCGCACTCGGCGGGAGCGCGGCGAGCGCTCAGCCCGTCGCGTCCAAGCACGCGATCACGGTCGCCGGCCGCGCCGTCGACTACGACGCGCTCGCGGGTTTCCTCCCGATCCGCGAGAACGAGACCGGAGCGCGCGCGGGCCACGTCTTCTTCACGCGGTACTCGATGCGCACGCCGCTGGGAGCGCCGCCGCGCCCGCTGACCTTCCTGTGGAACGGCGGTCCCGGCGCGAACTCGGTGCTTCTGCACCTGTTCGGCTTCGGG
>CAZOLL010000390.1:0-4555 GCA_964580365.1 uncultured Phycisphaeraceae bacterium | reverse complement strand
GGTTACTCGGGCGTCGCCGCCGCGGGTCTCGTCTGGGTCGTGCGCGGCGGACTCGCGGGGCTCGACTCCAACAACGGCCAGTACCTCGACCGCAACGTGGGCCAGATCTTCGGCGCGTGCCAGGAGTCGGCACGCTTTGGCGCGGCGCTCGCGGCCGGCGACTACAACGGCGACGGCAAGTCCGAGCTCGCGATCGGCGTCCCGCAAGACGACTACAACGAGGGCGATGCCGGCAGCGTGACCGTGCTCATCGGCACCGCGACGACGCTCGACACCACGACCAACAGCCAGTTCTGGACGCAGCTCGCGCTCAACGCCGCGAACTACTTCCACGGCGAGTTCGGTCGAGTGCTCGACTGAGTCGAGCCCGAGAAAGCGTGCGAGAGCGGGGCGGCGTCGACTTCGGTCGGCGCCGCCCCGCGTTCGTTTCGCGCGGGTCGTGCCGGGTTTTCGCGTCCGAAGCGCCCGCCGCACTGCGCGAAGAGGGGAAAGGAGATCCCCATGAAACTTCGAACCATCGTCCCGTTCTCGTCCGCGTTGTCCGGCCTCATGCTCGCGTTCGCCGCTCCACTTTCGGCCGGCGACTTCAACGGGGACGGACGCGCGGACCTCGCGGTCGGCGTGAAGCTGAACATCCCGCTGACGCAGATCCTCGGCGCCGTCGACGTGCTCTATGCGAACGCGGGCGGCCTCAGCACCGACGGATCGACGGTCCTGACCGAGCAGGTGACCGACGACGCCGGCGACCAGGGCGGCCTCGACTTCGGCACCGTGATGGCGATCGGCGACTTCAACGGCGACGGCATGGACGACTTGGCCGTCGGCGCACCGGAAGCACCCGTCGACGGAGTGCTCGAGGCGGGCACGGTGAACCTGTTCAAGGGCACGCCGACCGGCCTCGTGTTCAAGCGCCTGTTCCACCAGGACCAGTCCGGCATGAAGGACAAGTGCGAGCCGGGCGAACGGTTCGGCTCCGCGCTCGCGGCGGGCGACCTGAACGGCGACGGCTTCGACGACCTCGCGATCGGCGTGAACGAAACGGTGAGCGGCTTCGTGAACGCCGGCGCCGTGCACGTGCTCTACGGCTCTAAGAAGGGGCTCCCGTCGAGCGGCGACCAGTTCTGGCCCCAGGACCGCTCCGGCGTCGAGGACGACGCCGAGGCCGACGATGTGTTCGGCTCCGCGCTCGCGATCGGTGACATCGACGGCAACGGTACGGCCGACCTCGTGATCGGCGCTCGAGGCGAGATCCATCAGCACGAAGGGCTCGACCTGCACGGCGCGGTCCACGTCCTGTTCAGCTCGCGGAAAGGGCTGAAGGCGAAGAACGACGTCGTGTTCGACGAGTTCGACATCCGCCCGGACAACGTCGATCCCAACGCGACGTTCGGCACCGTTCTCACCGTCGCCGACTTCGGAACCGACGGCGAAGCCGAGATCGTGATCGGCACGCCGAACCGCTACATCTTCGCCCAGGACGACGGTGTCACCGACATCGTCGGCGCGCAGGACGGAGTCCTCGACCTCGCCGGCGCGATCTCGATCGGCACCGGCGACCACGCGCGTCACGGCTCCGCGTTCGCGACGGGTGACTTCGACCAGGACGGCCTGCTCGACCTCGCGTTGGGTCTGCCGGGCTTCGACTTCGCCACCGGCAAGGCGGGCTCGGGCACCGTGATCGTCGCGTTCGGTACCGACACGGGCCTCGACTTCCTCAACGCGCAGTACGTGACGCGCGGCACGCCGGACGTCCTCGGAGATCCGAGCGTGAACGCCGCGTTCGGCGCGGCACTCGCCTCCGGCGACTACAACGGCGACGGCGCGACCGACCTGTCGGTCGGCGTGCCGTTCGACGAAGTCGGCTCCGCGGTCGACGCGGGTTCGTTCAGCGTTCTGCGCGGCAAGCCGAACGAGGGCCTGACCGGAGCGCTGAGCCAGCTCTGGTGGCAGATTGCCTTCAGCGGCGCTTCGTACGGCGGCGAGAACCTCGGCTTCGCGCTCGCGAAGTGATCTGAAGTTCCGGCGGCGATCGTGGGGCGGCGTCGATTTCGGTCGGCGCCGCCCCGCGTGCGTTTCACTGGCCGATGCCCGTCCCGAAACGCGCTTCGAACGACGGGTCGCAGGCCACCGACTCGCCCGGAGTCAGCGCTTCGTTGCCCGTCGCCATCAAGCCCATGCCGCCTTCGTCGCCGTAGAGCACGATCACGGCGCCCGCCTCTTCGACCTCGTGGATCGAGTCCGTCGGGCAGCCGACCAGGAGATCCTGCGCGCCGTCGCCGTCGAAGTCCCCGGTCGCGAGGCCGAGTCCGAAGCGATCGTCTTCCTCCTCCATGCCCTGCACCGTCGGTGTCGCCTGGCTCCAGATCTCGAAGTTCGTCTGGGTCAGGCCGGAGAAGCCGCCGCGCAGCACGATCACCTCGCCGGCACTGGCCAGTCCGTTCACGGCCGCGAACGGGACGCCGATCGCGAGATCGTCGCGCCCGTCGGAGTCGAAGTCGCCCGACGCGAGGGTGCGGCCGAACTGATCGAACGGCTCGAACAGCCCGGTGCCGATTCCATTTTCGTTGAAGGAGTCGTCCTGGCTCGGATCGAGACCCGAGCCCGCGACGCCCATCACCGTGAACACGGCGCCCGCCGACTGCACGCCCGCGACGTCGAGCCCGGTCGCGGCGATGGCGAGATCGTCCGCGCCGTCGTCGTCGAAGTCGCCGGCCGCGAGCGCGTTGCCGAAATACATCGTGACCGCCTCGGCCCCGAAGTCCGCGACCGGATCGATCGACCGGCCGTTCTTCCCGCGCGGTCCCTGCTTCGAGCCGGGCAACACGATGATCTGGCCGACCGCGACGCCCTCGATCTGGTGTTGCGCTGCGCCGATCGCGAGGTCCGCGCGACCGTCGGCGTCGAAGTCCCCGGCGGCGAGCGCGTCGCCGAGCAGCTCGCGAACGACGTCTCCGGGGACGCCCTTCGTCGCGCGGGTGAGGAAGAGGTTGCCCTTCTTCGAAAGGCCCTTCTTGTTCCCTTTCAGCACGGCCACCGCGCCGGCGTCGACCATGTCTTCGACGTCCTCGCGCGGGATCCCGATCGCGAGGTCGTCGCGCCCGGCGCCGGTGAAGTCCGCCGCAACGAGGGCGGCGCCGAACTCGTCGCCTTCGTCGAACGTGGCCGTCGGTCCCTCGGCGCGGTCCTTGATGCCGGGCGAGTCCTGCGTCCAGAGCTGAACGCGTTCGAAGTCGAGCCCGTTCGGCGCTCCGTACACCACGCCCACGGCGCCCGCGTTCGTCGCACCGTGAAGGTCCCGCCCGGGAATCCCGATCGCGAGGTCGTCGAACCCGTCGCCGTCGAAGTCGCCGATCGCGAGCGCCTCGCCGAATCGGTCGCCGAGGTTCGGAGCGAGGCCGAAGTGCATCGCGGTGACGTGCTGCTGCTGGAAGAAGCTCCCGAACGTGTCGAAGCCGAACGACGCGCCGTAGACGATCGCCACCGAGCCGGTCGGGAAGCCGAGGATGCGATCGCCCGGCGAGCCGATCGCGGCGTCGTCGTAGCCGTCGCCGTTGAAGTCGCCGCCGGCGCGCGCGGAGAACGGGAACGCCAACACCAGAAAGAACGCGAGCGTGCGTCGGGACGACATGGGCATGCCTCCACTTTCGAGCGCCGCGCGCCGCTGGGGACGGCGAGCGCCGCGGTCGGGACCGGATCGCGCGACCGAGGGCAGGCAGCCGCGAGTGCGAAGAGAGCGATCCATCTGAACTGATCCGCGCACATCGTCCCGCGTCCCGCGGGAATCCCGCGGAGCGCGCGGCGCACGCGGAGCTTTGGGCAATCCCATCGCTATACTCGCGCGCTTTTCTTTCCCGGCGGGATTCCGATGTCGAGCGAACGGCGCGACGAATCCGAGAGAACGACTCGACGCGGCTACGACCACTCGGCTCTCGAAGCCAAGTGGCAGCGCCGCTGGGAGGAAGAGCGTCCGTTCCGCGCTGTCGACGGGAAGCCCGGGCCGAAGGCGTACGTGCTCGACATGTTCCCTTACCCGTCGGGCGCCGGACTCCACGTCGGCCACCCCGAGGGGTACACCGCGACCGACATCCGCTCGCGCCAGCTCCGCATGCAGGGCGTGAACGTGCTGCATCCGATGGGCTGGGACGCATTCGGACTCCCCGCCGAGCAGTTCGCGATCGAGACCGGGCAGCACCCGGCGGTCACGACGAGGAAGAACATCGACACGTTCCGCCGCCAGATCCGCGCGCTCGGTTTCTCCTACGACTGGGACCGCGAGATCTCGACGACGCACCCGGCCTACGTGAAGTGGACGCAGTGGCTGTTCCTGCGCCTGTGGGACAAAGGCCTCGTGTACGAGGCGGAGGTGCCGGTCAACTGGTGCCCCGCGCTCGGCACCGTGCTGGCGAATGAAGAAGTCGTCGACGGCAAGAGCGAGCGCGGCGGCCATCCGGTCGTGCGCAAGCCGATGCGCCAGTGGATGCTGAAGATCACCGCGTACGCGGACCGCCTGCTCACCGACCTCGAGGAGCTGGAGTGGCCCGAGTCGCTGAAGGCG
>CAZOLL010000389.1:0-4573 GCA_964580365.1 uncultured Phycisphaeraceae bacterium | reverse complement strand
GGAACAAGGGCCTTGCCGGCCACGCGGAAATGGAAGGGAAGACGCTGTTCTTCAAGTTCAACACCGGCCCGTCGGGTCACGGCGTTCCGGCCGGCGCGGGCGAGGCGATGGCGCTCCTGCATTCCGGCGCGCGCGACACCTGCGTGTTCACGATGGAAGGCGAGGGAGGCCTCTCCGCCGGCGCCGCGCACGAGACGAAGAACAGCGCGTGGGGCCTCGGCCTCGAGAACTACATCCTCCTGCTCGACTGGAACAACTACGGCATCGACGACCCGTGCCACTCGTCGGTCGTGCGCGGCACGCCGGAGTCGTGGTTTGAACCTTATGGATGGCGCACCGCCGGCACCGAGAACGCGGAGGACTTCGTCTCGCTGATCGGCGCCTTCCGCACGATCCTGAACGACGCGACGCCGGCCGGCCGCCCCGGCATGATCTGGGCGAAGAACCGCAAGGGCCGCGGCTACGGCGTCTTCGACAACAAGAGCCACGGCCAGGCGCACAAGCCGAACAGCGACGTGTTCTGGGAGACGAAGCGCGCCTTCCAGGAGCGGCACGGCGTGAAGTTCGAGGGCTTCGGCGCCGCGGCGCCGGCGGACTCGAAGTCGTTCCGCGCGCAGACCAAGGCGAACCTCGACGTCGTGCTCGACGTGATGCGGAAGGACACCGCGCTCGTCGACTTCGTCGTCGGCCGGTTGATGAAGTCCGCGGACGCCGTGCCCGCGAACCACCCCGGCGTGAAGTTCGACCGCGACGTCGACCCGTCGCGCGATCCCCGCGTGCTCGACGTGAAGAAGTACCCCGACCAGTTGTTCCTGAAGCCCGGCACCAAGGCGCCGAACCGCAAGGCCCTTGGCGACTGGGGCGGGTACGTCAACGCGATCGCACACGAGACGGCGGGCCGCCCCCTCTTCCTCGTGATGGCTGCCGACCTCGCCGAGTCGACGAACATCGCGGGCTTCGCGCACGGCTCGCCCGCGTTCCCGGACTTCAAGGGCTTCGGCTGGTACGAGCGCGACAAGAGCCGCGCCGGCTGCCTGCTGCCGCAGCAAATCACCGAGTTCGCGAACTCCGCAATCACCGTCGGCATCGCGACGGTCAACTTCGCGAAGAACCCCGAGGAGCGTTACGTCGGCTACTTCGCCGGCTGCTCGACCTACGGCTCGTTCTCCTACTTGAAGTACGGCCCGATGCGCCTGTTCTCGCAGCTCGCGCAGGACTCGCAGATCAAGGTCGGCAAGGTGCTGTGGATCGCCGGCCACTCGGGCCCCGAGACGGCCGAGGACTCGCGCACGCACTTCGGCATCTTCGCGCCGTCGGTGACCGATCTCTTCCCGCGCGGCCACGTCGTCGACCTGCACCCGTTCGACTACAACGAAACGATGGTGCTGCTCGCGGCGGCGATGAACCACGACGCGCACGTGATCGCGCTCCATCTGACGCGCCCGCCCGTCGAGACGCCCGACCGCGCCGCGCTCGGCGCCGGTTCGTTCCATGACGCCGCGAAGGGCGCCTACGTGCTGAAGGATTGGGACGACAAGAAGGGCCCGCGCGCCGGCACGGTCATCATCCGCGGCACCAGCCCGATGATGGCCGCGTTCGAGATCCTGAAGAACCACGCGAGCGAGCTGCCGAACGTGAAGCTCGTCGCCGCCCCGAGCCGCGCGCTGTTCGAGAAGCAGGGCAAGGCGTGGCAGGACCAGGTGCTGCCGATGAAGGAGTGGCAGAACTCGATGGTCGTCACGAACAACGCGCGCCGCGCGATGCACGACTGGATCGCGAACAAGGTGTGCGAGGAGTACACGGTCTCGCCCGACCACGACGACCGCTGGCGCACCGGCGGCAGCGTCGACGAGATCCTCGACGAATCGCACCTGACGTGGCCGTGGGTGCTGAAGGGGATCCAACGGTTCGCGAGCGAGAAGGACGCGCGGGTGAAGAGGATCGTGGGCGTGTGAACGGGGGCGACCTCGCCTCCGTGTCGTCTTGACAGTCGCACGGGCTTGGCACATCCTCCATCGCCTTGATCGGGATTGAATCGGTGAGGAGGCCTCGTCGATGGATTCGCGCAGCGAGGGCCGGTCGTCATGCGCCTCGGAGAAGCTGAAGCTCCGGCTTTGGATCGTGGCGATCGGCGGGGTTTCGATCGCGCTTTCGCTCGACGCACGAGCGATCGCCCAATCCGCCCCCCCCCCAAGAGGAATCTGAGCAAGCCCCGTCGCGAACGAAAGACGTGTCACGGCTCGGGTTCATCGAGAACATGGGCCAATTCGAGAGCGACGCCGCGTTCATCGTGCGACAAGCGGGGCTGACGACGGTCCTCTCGAGCGATTCGTTCGCCGTCGCCATCCCGCCAGGGTTTCTGACGAAGATCGATCCACAGGGGACCGCAATCGTGTGGTCCACGATCGTCCAGGGGACCGCTGTCACCGGGTATCGCACGGTGAAGTGTTACGCGGTGTCGCTCGCAGTCGACCCGGTCACCCCGAGTGTGGTTCGCCCGTTCGTCACCGGCGACGTCGACTCGGTGAACGGTGGTGGGCTTCCCACGACTCCGAATGCGTACGACTCGAGTCCGTCGATCAAAGACTTCGACGCGTTCATTGCCGGGATCAACGAGAGCGGATCGAGCTGGCAGTACGTCTCTTACCTTGGAGACGCGTCGCAGGGGTATTACGGCCGCGAAAGCCACGGATGGGATCTCGTCGTTCTCTCCGATGGGACCGTCGCGGTCGGGGGGTCGACGACGTCCGAGTGGTTCCCGGCCGTCAACGCATTCCGGAATCCTGCGCCGTTGGTGGGTCGAGAGGGGTTCATCTCCGTCTTCGACCCGAGTCTGAGCGGGACTGCCAGCCTCGTTTTCAGCTCGTGCCTCGGCGGCTCGTTACAGGACGAGATCCTGTCGATCACTGCAGACGGGGCCGGGTCGTTGTATGTCACGGGATCGACGACGTCGGATTCTGGCACGATCCTGTCGGCCACTGCGACTCCGCTCGTCACGGCAGCGTCGCCGTTCGACGTCCGACATGGGCCACAGGATACGTTTCTTTTCAAGATCGTGAATCATGCCGTTAGCTACGGCGCGCTCGTCGGCGGCGTCGGCGACGCGACGTGGCCCGGACTCGAGGTCGGTTACTCGATCGAGTTCAATGGGAACACGGTGTTTATCGGCGGGATGACCTCGAGCAATGACTTCGACGATGTCGTGAACAAGCCGCCGCTTCAAGTTCAAGGAGTTGTGCTGAACAACCGTGGAGGCCTGCAGAGCACATACGGGACTTCGAGCGCGCACGATGGAGGCCCCCCGGACCTCCACACGTTTCCGATTCGGATGGATGGCTTCCTCTTGAGGTTCAACGCACAGTGAATCGCGCGGTCTGGAGGTAGGCATGAAGGCGGCTCGACCAAGTGTGGTGTTCGCATGCTTGCTTGTCACGTTGATGCCGGCTCGCCTCTCCCGCGGGCAGGACGTCGTCATGAGCATATTTCATCCCGTGGACGGGTCATATCTCCACGGCCCGCTCGCCTCGCTTGGAGACGTCGATGGCGACGGCGTGTTCGACTTCGTCACTGGAAAACGGTACTCGCCGGACATTCTTCCACTGACCGTACTTCTTGAAGTGCGGTCGGGCGCGACCGGATCGGTCTTGTGGTCGATCGGCAGGACCAATCCACACGAGTCCTTCGGTATCTGCTCAGGCGGGGCTGACCTCGATGGCGACTCGATCGACGATCTGATCGTGGGAGCGCCCGGATCCCCGCCGTTCGTCACGCCGGATCCTATCGGTGATGTGTCCGTCTACTCGGGTCGAACAGGCGTTCTGCTTCGCACGATCGTCGCGGCGAGTGCGGACGATGATCTCGGATCATCGGTCGCCGGGATCCGTGACGTTAACGGAGATGGTACGGACGATATTATTGCCGGCGCCCCGAATGAGGACACGATCCACGGGGTTCGAACTGGCGCCGTCCATGTCTATTCCGGGGCGACCGGGCTCGAGATCTACATGATTCCAGGTGCGGACCCATATTCTCGGTTCGGCCGAACGGTTTCCGTGGTCGGTGATTGCGATGGCGATTCTATTCCAGAGTTTGCGGTTGGATCTCACCTCGAGAGCAGCTCGGTCGTTTCGTTTGCCGGGGCGGTGACTCTCTATTCCGGGGCCACCGGCCTGAAACTGCTGAACATCGTTGGTCTGGCGCCGAATGACCAATTCGGGACGGTCGTGGCCGGAGTCGGGGACATCGACTCCAATGGCGTGCCGGACATCGGATTCACGTGTGAGAGGTTCAACGGGGCTGGTTCTGCACCGGTTGTGATCGCGTCGGGATTCGACGGCAGCATTCTCAATCAACCGAGCGGCCTCGTGACCGGGGGAGCGATCTCCAGCGCCGGAGATGTCGATCAGGACGGGTTCGCAGATTGGGCCGCTGTGTCAGGAGAAGGCCCCGGGACCATCCGCACGATCTCCGGCCACACGGGAATGATTCTGTGGGCCGCGTCCGGGAATGGAAACACCATCGGGGCGCTGCAAGGGGATATCTGCAACACCGGCGACCTGAACGGCGACGGGAT
>CAZOLL010000388.1:0-4578 GCA_964580365.1 uncultured Phycisphaeraceae bacterium | reverse complement strand
GGTTGTTCGGTCCCGACGGCGAGCACCGCGTGCTGCCGCCGCGCGTGAAGGAAGTGAGTCCCATCGGTTGCGGCGACGCGATGCTCGGCGCGATCGCGTTCGCGCTCGAAAGCGGAATGGACGCCGTGTCCGCGGTGAAGCTCGGCAGCGCGGCAGGCGCGGCGAACGCGGCAAGGCTGGGAGTGTGCGACTTCACGAAGACCGAGGTCGATGCATTGGTGGGGGACGTGCGGGTGGAGAAGGGGTGACGGAAGGCCGCGGGCCCGGGCCGCGAGGGCCCGACCCCTGTTCTCCACTTCCTTCCGCAAGACGCCTTGACCCGGCACCGCGCGGCGTGACACAGTCTGCGCCGGTCTTCGTGGTCGCGGAGCGTCGGCCGCTCCCGATCGAACGGCATGTGTCCACCCACGCCTGACGGAGGAGATCGGCCCAATGCGTTCGGGAACCCTGTCCATCGGCGCGCTCGCCGCGCTGCTTGCTTTGACGTCGACCGCGCGCGCGGCCGACTTCGTCCCCAATCACATGTTTGTCTCGAACGAAGGCGACTCGATCTTCGAGTTCGCGCAGGACGGCTCGTTCGTGCGCACGATCGTGCTCACCGGGACGCCGCAGGCGCGCGGGCTCCTGTTCGACGCGAACGGCGCGCTGCTGGTCGCCGACACGGGCGCCAACCGCATCACGACGGTCGCGGCCGACGGCACGAGCGCCACGGCGTTCGCGACGTCGACGAGCCCGCACGACCTGCAGTTCGGCCCGGGCGGCGACATCTACGTCAGCATCCTCTCGACCAACCGCTTGCGCGTGTACACGCCGGCCGGCGTGTTCCTCCGCGAGGTCGGCGCGAGCGCCGGCATGACGAGCCCGCGCAGCTTCGAGATCGGACCGGACGGCCACGTGTACTCCGAGTCCGGCAGCGGCTCGACGCTGAAGATCTTCGAGCTCGATCCGTTCGCGCCAAGCCTGCGCAACTTCGGCCCGGCCGCTCCGTGCCAGGTCGGCTTCGGCCTCTGCTTCGCGCCGGACGGCGGCTTCCTCATCGCGGGCGGCGAGGCGAACCTCGTGTCACACATCGACAAGGCCGGCGTGAAGGTGAACACGTTCGGCAGCGGCAGCCCGTTCCTCGACCCGCGCGACGTCGTCATCGGCCCGAGCGGCAACCTCTTCATCGCCTACCAGACCGGCACCGGTCAGGGCCTCGTCGGGGAGTTCGGCTTCGACAACGTCAAGCTGCGGGACATCGGCAACGGCTTCGGCGTCACGCTCGCCAGCCGCATCGCGTTCGCGCCGTTTCGCTTCACCGCGAAGCTGTCGGGACAGATCAAGCGCGGCTCCGGCGAGGCGAAGGTGCTCGTCGACGAGGAGTGCGTGATCTCCATCTCGCCGAACTCCGGCACCGTGCTGGTGAAGCTCACCAACTACCCGGCCGACGACCTCGTCACCGTGCTCGGACGCGACACGCTCGTCTTCCACGGCAGCGACCTCGCGAAGACGAACGGCGATACCAAGCACACCTTCGTCGGCGCCGACGTCGCGCTCGACGCGCACGCGGCGGGATTCGCGACGCTCGCGCTCGACTACGTCACGCAGTTCGAGAAGGGCACTTCGCTCGCGCGCGTGAAGAAGTTCACCGGGACGCTCTCCGGCACGGGGCAGAACGGCGGGTTCAGCGTGAAGGTGAAGTCGAAGGCCCTCGTCGTCACGCCCTGATCCGTCGTCGGTCCGGGCGTCGTTGCGGACGCCGGTTCGCGCCCGCCGCGGACGTCACGGCACGAAGACCACGAATCCGCCGGTCGGCTGCTCCAGCACGACCTGGATGCGCGCCTTCGTTCCCTGCGGCAGCGACACACCGAGGGTCGCGCGCTGGCCGGTGCGCAGGTCGAGGTCGGTGAAGAGATCGGACGGCGCCGCGCGGTCGACCGCCACGTCGAACACGCGCGCGAGCTCGTGGCCTTGCGGGTCGACGAAGGCCGCGCCGAGCGTGTCGATCGGCTGGCGGCGCTCCTGGGCCCGCACCGTGACGCGCGCGCCGGGCAGGAGTCCGAGGTCGAAGCTCGCGATGCCGTTCGGACGCCGGCCCTTCGCGTTGTTCTTCGTGAACGAGCGCCCGGCCTTCGGCAGCTTCGCGCTCGTCGTCATGCGGTAGGAGCACGGCGCGCCGTCCTGCGTCTGGAAGGCGAACGCCCAGTACCCGTCGCGCGGGATCCGGAACTTCTTCTTGATCGTCGTGCGGCCCGGCGCGCTCACGATCTCCGCCGCTCGGTCGCCGAGCGCGTCGATCGCGAGCACCGACGGGAGCCGCGCGCCGGAGACGAGCTCGAGCCGGATCTTCACCTTCGTCCCGGCGAGCGCTTCGAACCCGACGAGACCGAAGTCGCTCGGCGTCTCGAGCGAGCCTGCGAGCGTGTCGCCGAGGACGCACTTCGTGAAGCGGTAGGCGAAGACGTCGGTCTGGCCGTTCGTGTCCGGCTCGACGAGCTCGGTCGCATCGGACGAGAACACGACCGTCCTGCCGTCGCCCGTGATCGACGGAGCCGTGCTCGGGAGCGATGCGGCGAAGCCCGTCGGGATGTCGAAGCTCACGATGAACATCGTGTGCGTCGAACGGTCGCAGACCATGACTTCGGAGAGCGGCGCGCCGCCGGGCGCGAACGGGAAGTCCATCTCCATCGCGACGAACCGCCCGTCCGCGGAGATCGCGGCGCGGCGCGATTCGAGCGCGTGCTGCGTCTCATCGTTGTTGAAGCTCACGCGCTCCGTCACGAGGCGTTCGCGGTCGACCACGAAGACGTCGCCGACGCCGTTCGTGTCGTTGTCGATCAGGTCGCTCGAAGTGCTCGAGAACGCGACGAACCGTCCGTCTGCCGAGATGCTCGGGAACACGCTGCGGCCGTTGCCCGCCCGGAAGAGCGGCGTGCGGCTGACGGGGATCGTGTTGTTCGTCTGGAGGTCGCGAACGAAGATGTCCTCGGCGCCGTTGTCGTCGCCCGCGACGACGATCGTCGGGTCGATGCTCGCGAACACGACGAACCGGCCGTTCCCGGAGATCTTCCCCTGCTTGCCGCCGTCCCCGAGCTGGCCGCCGTTGGCGCGGACGCTGGCGCGCGTCACGACGCCGGTCTGCATGTCCTTCACGAACACGTCGCCGGTGGCGTTCGTGTCCGAGTTCGCGCCGGGCAGCAGGTTGTCCGCGAGCGAGGTGAACGCGACGAAGCGCCCGTCGGCGCTGATCGAGGGGTCCGACGAGCGGTTGTTCGCCTGGACGCCCGCCGCGCTCTTGCTCACCAGCGTGAGCGTGTTCGCGTCGCGGTCGAACAGCACCACGTCGGTGTTCGCGTTCGTGTCGTTGTCGAAGAGGTTGGTGGCGTCGGTCGCGAACGCGACGAACCGGCCGTCCTCGGACAGCGCCGGCTTCGTCGACGCGGCGTTGCCCGGGAAGTTGAACCGGTTCGTGCTGATGCGCTTCGTGGTGCCGGCGAAGCGGTCGCGGAGGAAGACGTCGTTCGCGGAGCCGGTGTCGTTCGGCGCGAGGTTCTGGGCGTTCGACACGAACGCGATGAACGCGCCGTTCGCTGAGATCGTCGCGTCGAGCGAGCGGCCGATCGCCTCCACGCCGCCGTTGCCCACGCTCACCCGAGCGATCTCGTCGGCGAAGGCACAAGTCGCGGCCAGGGAGATGGTTGCGGTGAGGATCAGCGTGCGGGCGTTCATCGTCGTGCCTCCGGTTTCGGTCGAACTGGAGGTGGAGGCGACGAGCGCGGCCGCGGCCGACACGGGAAGCGAAGGAAATCGGGCAGAACGGCGCCGGCGCGATCAGAGGAGGCCCGACGTCGGCCCGATGCGGATCTCTTCGAGCAAGCAGTTCTGGGGCGCGCGCCACGCGGCGATCACGGCGGCCGCGACGTCTTCGGCGCGGATCATCTTGTCCTTCGGCCAGTGGCCGGGCAGTCCGTCGAAGATGTCGGTCGCGGTGGTGCCGGGCAGCACGTCGGTGACGCGCACGTTCTTCGGACGCATCTCGGCGCGCAGCGAGCGCGAGAAGCCGAGCAGGCCGAACTTCGAGGCGCAGTACGCGGACCAGTCGTCGAACGCGGTGTAGGAGGCGACGGAGCCGAGGTTGAAGACGTGCGCCTTGTCGCTCTTCTCCAGCCAGGGGAGCGCCGCGCGCGTCGCGAGGAACGGTCCGAGCAGGTTGACGTCGAGCACCGTCTTGAAGTCCGTGGGAGTCAGGCGCGAGACCGGCGCGACGCGGACGATGCCCGCGTTGTTCACGAGCACGTCGATGCCGCCGTAGGTTTCCACGAGCTTCGCCGCCGATCGCTCGAGCGCGTCCGCGTCGGTGACGTCGCCGCGCAGCACGACCGCGTGCCCGCCGGCCTTGCGCACTTCGTTCGCGGTCTCGTCGAGACCCTGCGCGCTGCGCGCGAACAGACCGACCGCGCAGCGCTCCTTGCCGAAAGCGACGGCGATCGCGCGGCCGATGCCGCGCGATGCGCCGGTGATCCATGCGACGGGTCGATCGGTCATTCGTCCGCGGGGGGCCCGGCGGTGAGCGTGCCCTGCCTGTCCTCCGGAAGCGCG
>CAZOLL010000387.1:0-4645 GCA_964580365.1 uncultured Phycisphaeraceae bacterium | reverse complement strand
CATCCTGCACCGCGACGTGAAGCCGGACAACGTGCTGCTCACGCGCGACAACACCGTGAAGCTGATCGACCTGGGCTTCGCGACGTCGATCGACGAAGCGAAGACAAACCCGACCGACACGACGCTCGGCACGGCGGCCTACATGTCGCCGGAGCAGGCGCGCGGCATCACCGACCTCGACGTGCGCTCCGACATCTACTCGCTCGGCGCGACGCTGTACCAGATCGCGATCGGCGAGTTGCCGTTCCACGGCGAGGGCACGCAGGAGCAGCTCGCGGCGCGCATCCTCGAGGCTTTGTCGTCGTCCGCTCTGCAGTCGCGGCGCATCTCGCCGCACATGAACTACTTCATCCGCAAGATGATGGAGCAGGACCGCGAGTTCCGGTACCAGGGCACTGCCGAGCTGATCGCGGACATCGAAGAACAGATCAAGGGGAAGAAGACGCTGACCTACCGGCCCGACGCGCCCTCGAGCGCCGACGCGATGCTCGACCGCCCGTTCGAAGACAAGCCGAAGGCCGGACCTCCGCCGGGGAAGACGCCGCCGCCGCCGCGAAGGATCTGACGCGCCGCGCGCGACTCTCGACCTGCGGTTCGCACTCCCCTCGGGTTTCGAGCGCGAGGCATTACGCTCTGCGACGACATCGTCCACCGCGGCAGGTCCCCGTTGCCGAACGCAGAACGCAAGACGCCGGCGCATCCCTCGATCCCCCGCGCCGCTCTCTCCGAGCTGGCCGCGCTCTACTCGTCGCTCGGATCCGACGTCGCGGCGACCGCGGTCCGCTGCGACCTGCGGGGCCTCTGCTGCGACTTCGATCGCTCGGGGCACCTCTTGTTCTCGACCGATCTCGAGGTCGCATTCGCACGCGCGCACGGCGCCGCGCGCATCCCTGACGCGCCGCTTTCGAGCTGTCCCTGGTTCACGAGCGGGAAGTGCAAGCTGCGCGAAGGAAGGCCCCTCGGGTGCCGGGTCTACTTCTGTGATCCGGGGTATGCCGACAAGATGTCCGAGCTGTCCGAGCGCTACCACCGCGAGGTGCGCGCGATCCACGACCGCCACGGCATCGAGTACCGCTACGACCGCTTCGTCCGCCGCATCCGGGAGCCGGTTCCTTGACGTCCCTTTTCCACTCCGTCTTCGTGTTGTTCGCGGTCGCGCCCGCGCTGATCGGCGGCGGCGACACGGTGAAGAAATCGGTCGCGGCGCTGAACGACCAGGCGCTCGATCTCCTCGAGAAGCAGCACTACGACGAAGCGATCTCGCTCCTCGAGCGCGCCGTGGAGGAAGAGCCGGCCAGCGCCGCGCTGAAGAAGAACCTCGCGACCGCGCTCAACAATCGTGGCACCGCGCGAGTGAGCGCCGATCGGGCCGGCGACGCGATCACCGATTTCGAGAGCGCGATCGCGCTGGTTCCCGGCGAGCTGCCGTTCCGGCTGAACCTCGCGCACGCGCGGATGCGGCTGCGCGACTTCGCGCGCGCGGAGGCGACGCTGCGCGAGTGTCGCGAGTCGCACGGCGACGACCCGCAGGTCCATCACCTGCTCGGCGTCCTGTACTACGTGACCGATCAGCTCGCCCCCGCGATCGCGTCGCTCGAACGGCGGCTCGAGCTCGCGGACGACGCGGCGGACCGTGCGTTGCTCGACAAGGCGAAGCGCGAGTTCGCGGTCTCTGGCGACTACGTCGCGCGCTTCTCGAACGACTTCACGCTGAAGTTCCTCGCGAAGGACGAGAACTACGCCGTCGCAGACGAACTCCTCGCGATCCTTCAGGAGGCGCGGACGCGCGTCGGCAACGAGCTCGGCCACTTCCCGTCGGGCAGCACGACCGTGCTCGTGTACGGCCGCGAGGGCTTCGAGAAGGCGACCGGCGCCCACGGCTGGATCGGCGGGCTCTACGACGGGAAGATCCGACTCCCGGTCGACGACCTCGCGCGGCAGCGCGCGTCCATCGAGCGCACCGCGCGCCACGAGTACGCGCACCGTGTCATCGCCGACCTCGCGCCCCGCTGCCCGATCTGGCTCAACGAAGGCATCGCGATGTACTGCGAGGGCGACGCCGAAAAGGCGCACGACGCGATCCGCGAGCTGGTGCGAGCGGGCGCGACGCCGCCGGCGTTCGCCGCAATGCCGGCGACGTTCGCGACCGAGTCGGACGTCGAACGCGTGAAGCTCGGCTACTCCGCGTCGCGATCGATCGTCGCGTTCCTGCGCGAGCGCTACGGCCCCGGCGCGATCCGCGCGGTGCTCGATTCACTGCACGCCGGCGACGACGTCGACGCCGCGCTCGCCCGCGCGTGCGGGCGCTCGCTCGCCGAAATCGAACGCTCGTGGCGCGAGGACGTGCTGCGGTGAAGCCGCCGCCCGGTCACTCGCGGCTCGCCATCACGGCGGGGGATCCTGCCGGCATCGGGTTCGAGGTGGTGGTGAAGGCGCTGCACCAGCTCGACCCCGACGAGCACTCGATGCTCGCGATCACGCTCTTCGGAGACCCGCGCGGCTTCGCCGCGGCGGGGTTCGAGGCCCGACGCTTCCCGACCGTCACGACCCACGCGACCGGCGATCACGACTTCGTGCGACATGGCATCGGGCGTCCGTCCGCCGCGTCGGGACGCGCGGCGGCCGACACGCTGCTCGCGGCGATCGACGCCGCGATGAAGGACGAGGTCGACGGCATCGTCACGGCCCCGCTCTCGAAGGAAGCGCTCGCGCTCGCCGGGCATCCGTGGCCCGGGCAGACGGAAGTCCTCATCGAGCGCTCCGGCGCGGCTCGCGGCGTGATGCTCTTCGTCGGCGGCGGATTGAAGGTCGCGCTCGCCACGCGGCACGTCGCGTTGAAAGACGTCCCGGGTTGGATCCGCGCGAGCGATGTCGATGCGGACCTCGCGATCCTTCACGACGCGCTCGTCACTCGCTTTGGAATCGCGCGCCCTCGGCTCGCGGTCACGGGAGTGAATCCGCACGCGGGCGAGCACGGATTGTTCGGCACGGAGGAGGCCGACGTTCTCGCTCCCGCGCTCGCGTCGGCGCGCGCGCGCGGCGCGGACGTCGCCGGTCCGCTGCCCGCGGACACGGCCTTCGTGCGTCATCGCAAGGGCGAGTTCGACGCCGTGCTCGCGATGTACCACGATCAGGGGTTGATCCCGGTCAAGCTGCTCGCGTTCGGCGGCGGCGTGAACGTGACCCTCGGGCTGCTGTTCGTGCGCACTTCCCCGGACCACGGGACCGCGTTCGACATCGCCGGCCGCGGGATCGCCGATCCCGGCTCGACGGTGGAGGCCATTCGGCTCGCCGCGCAGTTGTCCGCCCGCCGCTCGGCTTGAAAAAACGGGCCCGGTCCTGTGAAATCCCCCGGTTCGTCGGTGGAGACGAAGTGCCGGGGCGTTCCGGCGCCCCCGGCGGCCGCGTTCCTTCGCGACACGCGCGCGACTTTCGCAGTGGTGGCAGCCCGATGAGCGGCCCGAAGAAGCATCCGCTCGAGATCTTCCGTTCCGCGGGACGGAAGTTCGGCGAGTCGCCGCCCGGTGCGGGCCAAGGCGATGCGGCCGGCGCTCCGCCCACGGCCGGCGCTCACGGGAGCGGCGCTCCCGCGGCGGCTCCCACGGAGTCGAGTCCGCCCGCCGAATCGGGAGAGCCCGGCGAGTCGCGCGGCGGTCCGCCGCAGCGCCTGCCGTCGTTCGCCCCCGCACGCCGCGACGTGGCGACCCGCGAGTTCGAACTACGCCTCTCGCTCCCCGGCACCGCGATCCTGCTCTTCGTCTGGCTCGTGCTGATGGGCGGCTCCTACATCTTCGGGTACCACCGCGGCGAGGACGCCTCGAAGCAGCGCGACGACGCGCAGGCGCTCGAGAACGGCAAGAACCTCGAAAACACCGGCGGCTCCCCGGCGGATCCGAACACCGACTCGCCTGCCGCCGACGCGGACTCGGCGCTTCCGTTCGGTGTGCCGGTCGGGACCTATCGAACGAACCAGGAAGCACTGCTCGAGGAGACGCGCCGCACGCTGTCCGAGCGCTACGGGATCGACGTGTTCAACGAGTACGTGTACGAGAAGGCCGGCAAGGTCGTGCTGTTCGCCGGCGTGTTCGCAAGCAAGGACGATCCGCAGCTGAAGTCGCTCGAAGTGAAGCTGCGCAACATCAAGGACTACCCGACCGGCGACAAGGCGCCGTTCCGCGCGGTCAAGGTCGACCGCCACCCGAACGCGCCCGCTGCTTACCCGTCCGGATACACCGGGCCGCGCGCCGACAACGCGCGCGACGATTCACACTGAACGCGCGTCCAACGACGCGCCGCACGGAGACCGAGGAATCATGTCCGTCCACAAGAGCCTGAAGCTGAAGAACGTCCTGTCGCGCTCGCGCAACGTGTTCCGTCGCGTGGAGCGCATCGAGATGCTCGAGAAGGACGGGCGCCGCACGAAGGACGATTCGATCTACGGCCTCCCGAAGGTCCGCACGCGCTTCAAGGTCGCGAAGAAGAAGGCGGCTCCGGGTGCGGCTCCCGCGGCGGGTGCGGCGGCTCCGGGTGCGGCGGCTCCGGCGGCAGGCGCGAAGCCGGCGGCGGGCGCGAAGCCTGCGGCGGGTGCGAAGCCGGCCGGCGCTCCGGCCGCGAAGGCGCCCGCGAAGAAGTGATCGCGCGTCCG
>CAZOLL010000386.1:0-4646 GCA_964580365.1 uncultured Phycisphaeraceae bacterium | reverse complement strand
TCGCGACCGTGAAGGGCGACGTGCACGACATCGGCAAGAACATCGTCGGCGTCGTCCTGCAGTGCAACAACTTCGAGGTCGTCGACCTCGGCGTGATGGTGCCCTGCGCGAAGATCCTCGAGACCGCGAAGAAGGAAGGCGCGCAGGCGATCGGCCTGTCCGGCCTGATCACGCCGTCGCTCGAGGAGATGCGCTTCGTCGCGTCCGAGCTCGAGCGCGAGGGGCTCGGCCTGCCGCTGTTGATCGGCGGCGCGACCACCTCGCGCATCCACACCGCGGTGAAGATCGAGCCGAACACGAAGTGCCCAGTGGTTCACGTGCAGGACGCGTCGCGCGCCGTCGGCGTGGTGCAGTCGCTCGTGTCGCAGGAGCCCGGCGTGAAGGACGCGTTCGTGAAGGCGACGCGCGCCGAGTACGTCCAGCTCCGCGAGTCGCACAAGAGCGCGCGCGAGGCCGTGCGCCGCGTCCCGCTCACGGACGCGCGCCGCCAGCGCCTGCAGATCGACTGGACCGCGGCCGACCCGCCGCGTCCGTCGTTCACCGGATTGAAGGTGTTCGAGGACTACTCGCTCGCGCAGCTCGTCGACCGCATCGACTGGACGCCGTTCTTCCAGGCGTGGGAGCTGAAGGGCAGCTTCCCGAAGATCCTCGACGACGCGCGCGTCGGCGAGCAGGCGCGCCAGCTTCATCGCGACGCGCAGGTCATGCTGAAGCGGATGATCGACGAGCGCCTCGTCACGGCCCGCGCCGTGATCGGCCTGTTCCCCGCGAACAGCACCGACGACGACGACATCGAGGTCTACGCGGACGATTCGCGTAAGCGTCTGCTGACGGTCATCCACTCGCTGCGCCAGCAGACCGAAAAGCCGAAGGGCCAGCCGAACTACGCGCTCTCCGACTTCGTCGCGCCGCGTTCGTCGGGCGTGAAGGACTACGTCGGTGCGTTCGCTCTTACCGCCGGCGCGGGCATCGACGAGACGGTGCGCCGCTTCGAGAAGGACAACGACGACTACTCGGTGATCATGGTGAAGATCCTCGCCGACCGCCTCGCCGAGGCGTTCGCCGAGCACATGCATGAGCGCGTGCGCCGGGAGTTCTGGGGCTTCTGCAGCGACGAACGCCTCTCCGAGTCCGACATCCTGCGCGCGAACTACCAGGGCATCCGCCCCGCGCCCGGCTACCCCGCGTGCCCCGACCACAGCGAGAAGGCGATCCTGTTCGACCTGCTCGGCGCCGCGGACAACGCGAAGATCAAGCTCACCGAGAGCTTCGCGATGCTGCCGACCGCCGCGGTGACCGGGTACTACTTCTGGCATCCGCAGAGCACCTACTTCGGGCTCGGGAAGATCGACAAGGACCAGGTCGAGGACTACGCGCGCCGGAAGCGCTGCGACGTGCCGACGGTGGAGCGCTGGCTGTCGCCGGTCCTGGCGTACGACGCGTGATCGAGGCGTCGTCGCTCGGCGAGGTCGCCGCGCTCGGCGCGGCGGCGTGCTGGGCGAGCGGCACCCTCTTGTTCTCGCGCGTCGCGGCGCCGGCCGCGGCGATCAACCTCGGCAAGAACGCGATCTCTGCGGTGCTCCTCGCCGTCGCGCTCTTGTTGCTCGGCGGCGAGGCGTTCCTGCACGTCGATCGCGGTGCAGTGCTGTGGCTCGCGGCCTCCGCGTTCGTCGGTCTGTTCATCGGCGACACCTGCCACTTCCGTTGTCTGCAGGTGCTCGGGCCGCGCCGCACGATCGTCATCGAGACGCTCGCGCCGGTGTTCGGCGTCACGCTCGGAGCGATCTTCCTCGGCGAGCGGCTCGCGCCGGTGCAGCTCCTCGGCGTCGCGGTGACGTTGTGCGGCGTGCTCGTGGTGATCGCAGAGCCCGGGCACGAGGCGGAAGCGGCGGGGCACTTCCCGGGGCGGCCGTTGCCCGCGATCGGCTTCGGCGTCGCCGCGGCGTTCTGCCAGGCGCTCGGCGCGACGTGGTCGAAGCAGGGGATCCGCAGGATCGAGGCGCTGGGCGTCGAAGGCGTGCGCGTCGGCGCGGAGGCGGCGTTCGTGCGCGTGGCGACCGCGGTCGTGCTCGGCGTGATCGCCGCGGCGCTGCTCGCGCGGCTGCCGGCGTACGTCCGCGCGCTCACGCGCGGCAACAGCGCCACGTTCCTCGTCCCCGGTGCGACGATCGGCACGGCGATCGGAGTGCCGCTCAGCATGGTCGCGTTCCAGAACGCGCCGATCGGGGTCGCGACGACGCTGACTTCGACGAGCCCGTTGTGGATGCTGCCGCTGGTGCGGATCTTCCTCGGGCAGAGGATCACGCGTCGCGCGGTGCTCGGCGCGGGGACGGCGGTCGTCGGAGTGGCACTGCTCTTCGCCGCGTGAACGGTCGTGCGCGCTGAGTTCCCGGGTCGTTGGAAGCCTGTCTGCGCGAGATCCTCCGGGACTCGGTCCTTTTCCACCGAACCGCCTGACGACAGAATCGCTGCGCGACGGTGCTTTGCGGCAGCGACGATTGGCGGACGGACCCGACATCTTCGATCGAGTGCGGCTCTCTCCCGAACTCGACTCGTTCCTCCGCGACGCGAACCCGTGGTGGGCGGGCCGGCCAGGGCGCGTGCTGCCGAGGTACCGGCGATGGGCGTTCCAGCCGCTGCTCCGCAAACTCGAAACGCGCGTCGCGCCCGCGATCGTGCTGCGCGGCGCGCGACAAGTCGGAAAGACGACGCTCCAGGAGCAGGTGATCCAGCATCTCTTGGGCGCGGATCGCGTCGATGGCCGTCGCATCCTGCGCGTGCAGTTCGACGAGCTCCCGAGCCTCCGCGAACTGCAAGAACCGATCCTCGCGATCGCGCGCTGGTTCGAGAATCGAATCCTCGGCAAGACCTTCAACGAAGCCGCGCACGACAAGGCCCCTGCGTACCTGTTCCTCGATGAAGTCCAGAACCTCCCAGACTGGGCGGCGCAGTTGAAGTCGCTCGTCGATCATCACTCGGTCCAGGTCGTCGTGACGGGAAGTTCCGCGTTGCGGAACGAAGCGGGGAGAGAGAGCCTCGCGGGTCGCGTCACCGTCATCGACCTGGGGACGCTCCTGCTGCGCGAGATCGCGGAGCTGCGCTTCCAAGCACAGCTTCCTCCCGGACTGCCGTTCAACGGACTCGAGCCGCTGCTCGACCCCGGATTCTGGGGCTCGTTGAATTCGAGCGCCGCGGCGCAGCGAGAGATCGGGGATCGCGCGTTTGCCGCGTTCTCGGAACGCGGCGGCTACCCGATCGCGCACGCGCGTCCGAACGTGCCGTGGCCGGAGATCGCCGATCAACTCAACGAGACCGTGATCCGCCGCGTGATCCAGCACGACCTGCGTGTGGGAGAACGCGGGCGCAAGCGGGATCCCGAGTTGCTCGAAGAGCTCTTCCGCCTGGGCTGCCGGTACACGGGCCAAGCACCTTCCCGCGCGACGCTCGTGACCGGCATCAAGGCCGCGCTCGACGCGAACATCGGCTGGCAGCGCGTGCTGAGCTACTTGAAGTTCCTCGACGGTTCGTTGTTGCTGCGTCTCGTCCGCCCGCTCGAGCTGCGTCTCAAGAAGGCACGCGGGGCCGCGAAGATCTGCATCGTCGATCACGGGCTCCGCGCGAGCTGGCTCGAGGAGAACGTTCCTCTTGCGCCGAGCGTGCTCGACGCGCATTCGAACCTCGAAGACCTCGCGGGTCACATCGCGGAAAGCGTCGTCGGCGCGTTCTTGACCGGCATCCCGCACCTCGACGTCGCCTGGTTCCCCGAGCGGGAGACCGAGCCGGAGGTCGACTTCGTGCTGACGATCGGGGAGAAGCGGATCCCTCTCGAAGTGAAGTACCGGCGACGGATCGACCCGCATCGCGACACGCTCGGGCTGCGCTCGTTCCTTGAGCGAACTCACTACAACGCCCCGTTCGGCGTGCTCGTGACGTGCGCCGACGACGTCGCGATCCCCGATCCGAGGATCGTCGCCGTGTCGCTGCCGGCGTTGTTGATGATGCGGTGAGCCTCGCGCCGCTCGGCGCACCGGTGGGCAGGACTCCGCGCCGCGCCCCAGCTTCTCGAATTCCCGTGGAAGGGTTCGGCTCCATGAGCGGACCGAATGGGGCGCGCGCCGTTGATGGGCGGCCCGCGCGGGAGGCCAGATGGCGGCTCGTTCCGATTCGGCTCGTCGCGCCCAGTTGCACGGGTCACGCGCGGCGCGCGCGTCTGTTTCCACGGACCACCTCGAACTCTTGAAGGCGCACGGCGTCGCGCCGGACGTCGCGCGCGAGCGCGGGTACCGGTCGATCGCAGCGACGCGGGCGCTCGCGGCGCTCGGCTTCTCGAAGGAGCAGCGGCTCGCGCCGGCGCTCGTCGTGCCGGTTCGCACTGCCACGGGCCGCGTCGTGCTGCATCGCGTCCGGCCCGCCGCGCCGCGCGTGCGCTTCGGCGGGCCGGTCGCGGAGGACTCGCCGCGCGGGCGGGTGCGCGTCCTCGACGTGCCGCCGCGCGTCCGGCCGCGCCTGCGGGATCGCTCGGTTCCGCTCCACGTCAAAGGCTCGCCGCTCGCCGTCGACGCGGCGGTCTCGCGCGGGCTCTGCTGCATCGGGATCGACGGCGCATCGGGCTGGCGGTCACGTCGCGGAGCGCCGCTTCCCGACTG
>CAZOLL010000385.1:0-4649 GCA_964580365.1 uncultured Phycisphaeraceae bacterium | reverse complement strand
GTACGGGTGCGCGACGAGGTCCTCCGGGTAGTCGTCCTCGCCGGGCAGGAGGATCCGCGCGCCGATTCGCGCCGCCGCCGCGAGCTCGGTTTCGGGCACGCCCGCTGCGCGCATGCGCACCGCGCGATCCGCGGCGGCGTCGTTCGCTCCTCCGGCCACGAGGTCCGCGCGCGTCCCGAACAGCCACCTCCGCGCGGCGTCGTCCGTGCCCGGGATCGCGGCGCGGAACGAGCCGGGTGCGCACGCGAACCGCGCACAGTTCCAGAGGATGATCGCTCGGCGCAGCGTCTCCACGCTGGACGAGACGACGGAAACGCGCGCGGGTTACGCGCCGAACGCGAGCGACTCGACCGCGGCCCGCACGGCGAGCGCGTCGGTGACCTCGACGACGCGCGCCGTGCCGATCGCTGCGGGCAGTGCGAACACGGCGCGGCGCGCGACGCGTTTCTTGTCCGCGTCGAGGAATGCGAGCGAGCGTGCGAGCAGTGCCGGGTCCGCGCACGTCGGCAGGCCGAGCCGGCGCGCCGCGGCGGCGATCCGCGAGGCGAGCGATTCCTGCGCGAGACCGAGACGGTGGGCCAGGCGCGCCTCGGCGAGCGTGCCGAGGGCGACCGCCGCGCCGTGCGGCAGCGAGAAGTCGGAGGCCGCCTCGATCGCGTGACCGATCGTGTGCCCGAGGTTCAAGAGGCGCCTCACGCCGCGATCGTCCTCGTCCTCGGAACACAGTCGAGCTTTCAACGCGACGCAGGAACGAACGACTTCCGCGAGCTGCTTCCGATCCGTCCACGGCGGTGCGGGCGCGCGTTCGATCTCCGCGAACTCCGCTTCTCCGGAAAGGATCGCGGACTTCAACACCTCCCCGAGCCCGTTGATCCACTCGGCCCGCGGCAGCGTCGCGAGCAGCGCCGGGTCGACGAGCACGGCGCATGGGGGGTGGATCGCGCCGAGCAGGTTTTTCCCTTCTGGAACGTCGATGCCGGTCTTCCCGCCGATCGATGCGTCGACCTGCGCGAGGAGCGTGGTGGGGATCGCGAGCCACGCGGTGCCGCGGTGAAGGCTCGCGGCGACGAACCCCGCGAGGTCGCTGACGACCCCGCCGCCGAGCGCGACCACGAGACCGTCGCGACCGAGTCCGGACCGGATGAGATCGCGCGCGATCGCAGCCCAGGTCTCGGGACGCTTGGAGCGCTCGCCCGGCTCGATCACGTGGCGGCCGACGAACGAGTCGTCACCGAGCGCTGCGCGCACGGAAGCTCCATGAACCGCGTCGACGTTCGAGTCGGTGACGAGCGCGATGCCGCCCGCGAACCGCGCGGTGATGGCGCGCATTCGCGGGGCGTCGAGCGCGACGCCGTCCCCGATCGTGACGGCGTAGCTCCCGCGCGAGGTGCGGACTTCGATCGAAGCGGGAGCCCGGCTCATCCGTCGTGCGTCACGCGGGAGGCGGCGGGCTCTTGCCGGCGCCACCCGTGTCGCCGGCGCCCTGCGCCGCGGCGGCCGCGCGACGGGAGGCGATCTCGCGGCGGAAGGACTGATCGTTCTTCCGCTCGCGGAACACGAACCAGAACAGAACGGCCATCACGATGGCGCCGGCGCCGGCGAGCCACGGACCGACGCGGCCGATGTTCGAGCTCTCGCCGAGGATGAAAGGGTCGAATCGAACCGGCACGATCAACGGCCCGGCGACCATCGTTCCGTTCGTGGTCTCCCACGCGAGCATCTTCACGAACACCGCGGTGACCACCGTGCTGTCGTGCTCGCCGACCGCGGACTCGGGGAACGGTTCGTGGCTGACCCAGCGCATCTTCCGATTGGCCGCGTGGGCGACGATGCCTTCGTAGAAGTTGTCGACCTCCAGCGGGTTCTCGCCGTCGGGGCCGATGTGCTCGGTCCAGTTGTGTTTCGGACCGAACAAGCAGCGGGCGTTGAACGTGATGAGCTTGCCGCGCCACCGGTCCGGGTCCTTGTCGAGCTCGCGGACGTCGAGCCATTCGCCCTGGAGCTTCGCGCGTTCCTCGGCGGGCAAGTGCTTCACCCACGAGATGACGTGGAAGAGCACGTCCTCCTGGATCTCCATCATCTCCTCGAGCGACGACTCGTGCGCGCGCGCGAGCACCTCCGGATCGAGTGCAGTCACCGGGGGCGCCGGGAAGAACGAACGCGTGATCTCCTTGCCGACGAGGCACGGCACCCCGCCCACGTATTCGCCGGGTTTCAGCTCCACCGCGAGCAGCTTGAAGAAGAAGCCGCGCATCCGCACGACGTCGCCGACGACGGCGGTGGGCGGGATCAACGCCGTGAACGCGACGCGCGCGCCGGCCGGCTCGACGAGCGTGCCGCGCACTTCGACCTGCTCGCCGGTCTCGATGAACTCGATCGACTCGAGCGTGCCCTTCGCCTCGAACGCGTGGCCGCGGTACTTCGACGGATCCGCGAGGATCTGATCGACGTCGAGCTTCGCCATCCCGAGCGCTTCGAGGTCGCCGCGCACCAGCGTGCGCGACTGCGAGAGGAGGTGCACGTACGCGTCGGGCTCGCGCACCAGCTGGTCGGTGCGTGTCGCGTCTTTCACCTTCGACAAGAGCTCGAGGTCGATCTTCGCCGCGGGCTCGCGCACGATTCTTGCCGGAGCGCTCGCGCCGCGCGGCGCGTCCGCCTCGCCGTCGTGAGACTGGCCGACCGCGCACGGCAAGAAGGTGCCGATCAGCGCGATCATCCCGGTGAACGGGGTCTTATGCATCGGTCTCGCGCTCCCGCGGCGGGTGTGGATCACGCGATCGAACGTCCGGAGCGATCTCGGGTTCGGCGGCGAGCGGCGTCGATGAACGTCTCGAACAGACGACGTTGGCCGGAGTCCGCCGTGAGCTCCTCCGGGTGCCACTGGACGCCGACCACGAACGGTGCGTTCTCGAGCTCGATCGCCTCGACGACGCCGTCCTCGGCCACGGCGGTCACGGCGAGTCGCTCGCCGATCCGGTCGACGGCCTGGTGATGGCGCGAGTTCGTGACGATGCCGCCCGCCCCGACCGCGGCGGCCAGTCGGCTGCCGCGCTCGACCGACACGCCGTGCTGCTTTTCGGCGGTCTCCTGCGCGTCATGGATCGGCAAGAGCGCGGGGAAGCGGGTGCCGCGCAGGTCGGCGAGATGCTGGTGGAGGTCGCCGCCCAGCGCCACGTTCAGGAGCTGCATGCCGGCGCAGATCCCGAGGACCGGAAGCCCGCGATCGAGCGCGGCTCGGGCGATCTCGATGTCGGAGGCGTCGCGCTCGGCGTCCATCAGCTCGGCCTTCGGATGCAGTTCCTGCCCGTAGGCGCGGGGATGGAGGTCGTCGCCGCCGGTCAAGAGGACGCCGTCGACCGAATCGAGGAGGCGATCGATCGCCTCGCGGTCGGGCGCGGCGCCGTGCGCGAGCGGCGGGATGACGAGCGGGAGTCCGCCCGCTGCGAGCACGGATTTCGCATACTCCGGGTTCAGCCCGAACAACCGGCCGTCGCCGCGCCTTCTCAGACCGGGATGGACGTCGCAGTTGATTCCGATGCGCGGGCGCATGACGCGGATCTTAGGTCATGCGCGGACGCCACTACAATCCGCACCCCTCGCATGGAACCCGCACCCTCCACCGAGTCCTCCGCGCCGCCGCGTTCGATCTCGACGCGCACCGAGCTCGATTCGCTCCTCGCGCGGTGCACGAACTACGAGCGCATGCCGGAATTCCACGCCGGCCGCGTGCGGTTCGACCTCGCGCGGATGCGCGAGTACGTCGCGCGACTCGGCCATCCGGAGCGCGCGGCGCCCGTGGTCCACGTCACGGGAACCAAGGGCAAGGGCTCCACCGCGGCGCTGGTGGCGTGGATCCTCTCCCGCGTCGGACGCCGCACCGGCCTGCACACCTCGCCGCACCTGCATTCGATGGAGGAGAGGATCCTCGTCGACTTCCAGCCGATCGGCGATCCGCGGCTCGTGTCGGCGACCAACGCGATCCTCGAGGCGGCTTTCCGGCGCGGGCGCGACGAGCTGCAGTTCCCGACGTTCTTCGAGTTCATCACGCTCGCGGCGATGCTCGAGTTCCGCGCGGCGGACGCGGCGTTCGCGGTCCACGAGGTCGGCATCGGCGGCGCGCTCGACGCGACCAACGTCGTGTCGCCCGCGGCGACCGCGATCACGAACGTCGCGCTCGAGCACACCGCCGTGCTCGGCGACACGGTCGAGGCGATCGCGGCGGAAAAGTCGGGGATCGTGAAGCCGGGCGCGGACGTCGTGACGGCGCTCGCGCGGGACCACGCCGCGCTCCCGATCGTCGCGCGCGCCGCGGCGCGCGCGGGGTCGCGATTGTTCCGCGTCGGAGCCGAGGTCGTGATCGAGCGCGCCGAGCGGATCGACGAGAACGGCTCGCGCGGCCTGTCGCTCGACGTCCGCACCTGGCGCGCGCGCTACTCGAACCTGCGCCCCGCGGTGCTCGGGATGCACCAGGCGGAAAACGTCGCGGTCGCGATCGCGCTCGTCGAGATGCTGCGCGAGAGCGGCCGTCTCGACGCGACGCCCGGCGAGATCGGCGCAGCGCTCGCCGGTTTCCGCATGCCGGCGCGGCTCGAGCCGCTTCCCACCGAGCCGCTCGTCGTCGTGGACGGGGCGCCCACGCCGGACTCGAT
>CAZOLL010000384.1:0-4680 GCA_964580365.1 uncultured Phycisphaeraceae bacterium | reverse complement strand
CCCTTGACCTTGCTGCCGACCACGAGCGTCTCACGAGCCGCCGGCTTCTTCGCCGCCATCATGCCCTCCAGTGGATGTGTACAGGAAAGTGCGGATAACCGCTGAATCGGGGTCGGAAACTACAAGGGGGGGAATGCGCCATCAAGGCGGATTCGCCGGATTCTCGCGCTTTCATGAAGAGGGATCAGTTGCCCTCTTCGCTCGCCGGTGCGCCCGTGTCGGAGGCCGGAGCGTCGGGCACGACGTCCTCCGTGACGCGACTCACGAGCACGAACGCGCCGTACGCGATCGCGAGCGCGAGCAAGACGAGCAGGAGTCGCGGGACGAGTCCGTACTGCGCGAGATCGGCGCGGATCACCGACGTCTTGCCGCCGCGCGACGCGCCGGAGGAGGTCGTCGCGCGCGACGTCAGAGGTTGCGTCGAGATCGGACGCGACGGCGCGGGCGGCGCGCTCGGCGGCGCGGCGGCCGCAGGACGTGCCGGCGTGATGATCGTCTCGAACAACCGGTCCGCATCCTCGAGCGTGATCTCGCCGGCGGACTCCGCGCTGGAAGACGGCGCCGAACCCGCCGCGCCGGAACCTGCAAGATTCGGGACGGCGTCGCTCGTCTCGACCCGCAGCTCGACGCTGCCGAGCTTCAAGACGTCGCCTTGCGCGAGCGCGGAGCGCGTGACGCGCGCGCCGTTCACGAACGTGCCGTTCGAGGAGTTGAGGTCGGCCACGTTCCACTCCCCGACGCGCTGTAACAACCGGGCGTGCTCGCGCGCGTTGGTGCCGCCGGCTATCTGCCGGCCGCGCGCCGGCGCGCGCCCCACCACCATGTTGTCAGCGTCGACCGTCCAGGACTCGCCCCCGTCGCTGCCGATGCGGATCAAACGCACGATTCGTGACCTCCGGACGGATTTGAGCGCGCGCACGGCAATTCGAGGCGCCGCCGCTATCATGTCGCGTTCTCAGTCGGCCCGGAAGCCCGCCGACAGGAACGAGCGTGACGAACCGCGACATGGCAACGCCAGAAGGCGCCGGCTCTGCCCCGATCGAGAACGGCGGTCCGTTCCGACTGGCGGGTCGCGCGGCGAATCCGGCGGGCACGCAAGTGGACGTCGGCGGCGTCGTGTTCGGCGGCCGTGAGGTCGTCCTCATGGGCGGGCCGTGCGCGGTCGAGAGCGAAGATCTCCTGGTCGACACCGCGGCGTCCCTCGCGCAGGTCGGCGTGCGCGTGATCCGCGGCGGCGCGTTCAAGCCGCGCACCTCGCCGTACGCGTTCCAGGGCCTCGGCCTCGACGGGTGGCGCCTGCTCCGCACGGTCGCGGACCGCTTCGAGATGAAGGTCGTGTCCGAGGTGCTCTCCGAGCAGCACGTCGAGTTCGCGGCCGAGCACGTCGACCTCCTGCAGGTCGGCTCGCGCAACATGCAGAACTTCGCGCTCCTGCGCGCGCTGTCGCGCACGAAGAAGCCCGTGCTGCTGAAGCGCGGGATGTCCGCGACGTACGACGAGCTGCTCTCGGCTGCGGAGTACCTGCTGTCCGGCGGCAACCCGAACGTCATCCTCTGCGAGCGCGGCATCCGCACGTTCGAGACGGCGACGCGCAACACGCTCGACGTCTCCGCGGTGCCGGTCCTTCATTCGATGACCCACCTGCCGGTCGTCGTCGACCCGAGCCACGCAGCCGGCCGCGCCGACCTCGTGCCGGCGCTCGCGCGCGCGGCGGTGGCCGCGGGCGCCGACGGCCTGCTGTTCGAGGTGCATCCGCGCCCGCAGTCGGCGCGCTCCGACGGGGCGCAGGCTTTGGTGCCGTCGCAGCTCGACGAGATGGTGGCCGAGCTGTCGCGCGTCGCCGGCGCGATCGGCCGCCGCATCTCGACGCGCGCCCAGGACGGCGCCGCCGGCCCGCTCGCCGCGTCGGCGGATCGAGCCCACTGACACCCGCACGGGGAGAGCGTTCGGAATGAAGCCGCTTCCGCCGCCCTGGGACCGGTTCGTTCCGTTCCTCCGGCGGCTCCTGATCTGGGGCGCCTTCTTCACGCTGCTCTGGTTCTTGCGGCAGTTCTTCCTGCTCGTCTTCCTCACCTTCGTGTTCGGCTACGTGCAGGCGCACGCGGTCGACTCGCTCGAGAAGCGCATCCCGAAGCGCCCGCTGCGCGTCACGCTCGTCCTGCTCGCGCTGCTCGGCTCGCTCGTCGTGTTCGGCTACCTCACCGGCCCCGCGTTCTACGACCAGGCGCAGGCGGTCCCGAAGCAGATCCAGATGGCGTCGAAGGACATCGACGAATACATCCAGAAGAAGCGCGAGACCTCCGACGTGTGGCGCTCGATGATCCCGCCGGAGACCACGGCGAAGACGATCGTCGGGCAGTTCTTCGGCGCGCTGAACCAGCCGCCGCAGGCATCCGAAGAGCGCGAGACGTCGAGCCCGATCACGCAGGTGCTCGGCATCGTGAGGAACGGCCTCGCGACGGCGGCGTCGTTCCTGCTCTCGCTCCTGTTCTCGTTCCTGATCGTGCTCGACCTGCCGAACATCGCGAGCGGCTTGCGCCGCCTGCGCGAGAGCCGCGCGCGGGTCGTGTACGAGGAGCTGTCGGACACCATTTTCCAGTTCGGTCGCGTCCTCGGCCGCGCGCTCGAAGCGCAGCTGATGATCGCGACTTTGAACACCACGCTCACGCTCATCGGCCTGAAGATCATGGGCCTCGACTACGTGGTGTTCCTCTCGGCCGTGGTCTTTCTTTGCTCGTTCATTCCCGTCGCCGGCGTGTTCATCTCGAGCGTGCCGATCGGGTTGGTCGCGCTCAGCAAGGGCGGCATCACGCTGCTCATGTGGTCGGTCGTATTCATCACGATCATCCACATGATCGAGGCCTACATCCTGAACCCGCGGATCTACGGCGCGCACCTGCGCATGAACCCGGTGCTCACGCTCGCGATCCTGTTCGTGTGCGAGCACCTGTTCGGCGTGTGGGGCCTGATCCTCGGCGTGCCGGTGACGAGCTACCTCGTGCGCCACGTGATCACCGACGCGCGCGCCGAGGCGCGCGGGCGCGAGGAGTCGGCCGCGATCCCATGAACGGGTCGCGCGCACGCGCCGCGGTCGCCGTCGTCTGCGCGCTCGCGTTCGCGTCGGCCGCGCACGCTTCCGACGTCGCGATCGTCGCGAGCGCCGACGCGAGCCCACTCGAGCTCGCCGCCGCCCACGTCGTCTTCAAGTTCGCGGGCGCGCAGAACGTCGCCGCCGACTCCGCCGACCTCGACGTCCTCGTCCTCGCCGGCCGCGTCGACGCGACGAGCCTCGCGCCTGCGATCGAACACGCCCGCTTCGTCCTCGCGCTCGGCGCCGCGACGCTCTCGCTCGCCGACTCGGGCGCGCTCGACGAGCGGTTCGTCTGCATCGCGTCCGATCATCGGGCCGAACTCGCGACGCGGCATTCGAACGTCCGCGCCGTCGACTCCGTCTCGTTCGCCGTCGACGGGCGCTTCGTCACGTCGTCGGGCGGCGCTCACGCGGTCGACGCTTTGCTCTTCGTCGTCGAGCGCCTGCACGGCGAGACCGCGGCGAAGGCCGCCGGGCGCGCCGCCGGCGTCGAGTGGAGCCTCCCGCGCGTGCGCGCGTTCGTGAACGACCGCTACCCGGCGAGGTGCCTGCGCCCGGGCGATCGGATCGACGAGGACACCGCCGTCGTCGACGCGAGCGGCACGGAGCGCCGCATCCTCGACCTCGCGCGCGCGGACGACCGCATCATCGTGCTGACGATCTTCGGCGGCGGCGGCAGCGGCGCCGAAGCGGACGCCCGCGGCGGCCTGTGGTGCGAGGACTCGCACGGCGAGCTGGCGATGCTGCGCCACTCGCTGCACCGCTTCGCGGACTCGAAGGTGCGCTTCATCGCCGTCGCGACGCCGCCTTCGCGGCACGCCGAACGATTCGGTTACGCCGTGACCGACTTCCACCCCGCGCACGACGCCGCCGGCTCCGCGTTCGCCGCGTTCGTCGCCGCCACCGAATCCGCCCGCGCGCACGGCGCCATCCCTTTCGACGAGGTCTGGTTCGACCCCGATTCGCACCTGCTCGGCAACGAGCTCTCGAACTCGGCGCACTCCGTGGCGCCCTGGTCCGCTCGCTTCCGCACGACGGCGATCGCGGACCGCTACGGCACACCGACGACGTGGGTTCTCGCGCGCGATGGGACGGTGATCGGGCCGCCGTTCAGCGGGAATGCCTTCGAGCAGGCGGCAGAGTTGAACTACTCCGAGAGGGACGTCGAGGACGCGATCGAAACGGCGCTTCGGGGTTCCTGATGCGACGTGCGTCGCCGCGGGCGCCGCATCACCCCCCGATGGAGATCGTGACCGCCTCAGAGGCGAAATCAACTTGGTCGAGCGTGACGAACGCAAACGAGAGCTGCGATCCGACGATCGAAGACAGCACCCCACCGGGGAAGCTCGCGCCAGCACTCGCCTGACCCGCAGGGTCGAGAACGCCGAGCGTGCTCGTGAACGGCGCCACGTTCGCGAACACCACCGACACGTCCGTCGCGAAGTCGTGCACCAGCGGCACGTGGACCGAGCCCTGCCAGAAGCCCGGCGTCGTCCCCGACAAGGAGCACAGCACCAGGTACGGCCGGCTCGCCAGCACCGCGCCGGTGTCGAGCGTGAAGTTCGCCGCGCCGCCGGCACTCGCCGAGA
>CAZOLL010000383.1:0-4686 GCA_964580365.1 uncultured Phycisphaeraceae bacterium | reverse complement strand
GCGATCGCGGCCGCTGATGGGTTCCGGCGGCGGCGGGCCGACGATCAAGCTCGGTGTGTTGATCGACCGCTCGCAGTCTGTGACGCTGAAGAACTTCCGCGTCGAGTCCCCGCTCTCGGACGGCATCGCGGCGATCGCGATCGACCGCTCGCGCCGGGTGCTGGTGCAGCAGTGCGTCGGCAAGCTCGGCGACGACTTCGGGGTCGCGGCGACGCGCACGTTCGAGGTCGTCGTGGAGGCGTGCTCCTTCTCCGGCATGGTCGAGGACGGCGGCACGAACCTCGGCGGGTACGGCATCTCGATCATCGGACGTTGCGGCCACGCGGTGCGCCGCTGCGCGACGAACGACAACGAGCACGATGGCATCCTCGTCGTCGCCGACCGCACGAAGATCGCGGACAACGAATCATTCCGCAACGGCGACAACGGCATCGAGGTCGACGGCCACGTCAACCAGGTGAAGAACAACGACTGCGAGGACAACGACAACAACGGCATCCTCTCGCTCGGGGCGAACGAACTGCGGTCGAACACCTGCTCGAACAACCAGAAGATCGGGATCAAGTGGGGGACGAACGGGGGCGCCGGCTTCAGCGGCGGTGAGATCCGCTCGAATCGTTGTGAGGACAACGAAGGCGGCGGCATCGCGCTGCTCACCGACCAGGACGGTTGCGACGTGCACGACAACGAGCTCGACGGCAACACGGAGTTCGGCATCCGCGTGACCAGCGACCATCACCGCATCCACGGCAACTCCATTGACGGCACGCGCGCCGGGAGCAACGGCGGCCACGGCATCCTGATCGAGTCCTCGGCCGACGACTGCTGCATCGACGCGAACACGTTCAAATCGAACGCCGGCCAGGCCATCCAGATCGCCGGCGACCGCAACTACCTCGTGAAGAACGCCGCGAAGGGGAACGACGGCTTCGTGACCATCGGCAGTGCGGACGACAACGACGGCCGCAACAACACCACCGACACGGGCACCAACGAATTCCCGTGATCGTGGCGCGCCGCGGAATCGGAGCAGCGTGATGGCGCCGACCCCAGAGTCGATCGGCGTCGCGGTGATCGGACAATCGGGCGGGCCCACCGCCGTCATCAACCAGAGCCTCGTCGGCATCGTGGAGACCTGCCGCGCTCAGGGGGCGTTCCGCTCGGTCCTCGGCGCGCGCTTCGGCGTGAAGGGCATCCTCGCGGAGGACTTCGTCGATCTGTCCGCCGAGCGATCCGAGTTGCTCGAGCGCGTCGCCGCCACGCCGGCCGCTGCGCTCGGATCGGTGCGCAAGAAGCCGACGCGCGAGGAATGCGAGCGGATCCTGCAGGTATTCCGTGCGCGCGACGTGCGCGCCTTCTTCTACATCGGGGGCAATGACTCCGCGGAGACCGCGCTGCTCGTCGCGGAGCTCGCGCGGGCGTCCGGTCACGATCTGCGCCTGTTCCACGTGCCGAAGACGATCGACAACGACCTGCGCGTCACCGATCACTGCCCGGGGTACGGCTCAGCGGCGCGCTTCGTGGCGAGCGCGTTCATCGGCGACAACCTCGACAACCGCAGTCTGCCCGGTGTGAAGATCAACGTCGTGATGGGACGCCACGCCGGCTTCTTGACCGCGGCGGCCGCGCTTGCGCGCCGGCACGCCGACGACGGACCCCACCTCGTCTACCTGCCCGAGGTCGCGTTCGACGTCGAGCGGTTCCTCGACGACGTGATGGCGGTGCAGACGCGTCTCGGCCGTTGCGTCGTCGCGGTCTCGGAGGGCATCCACGACGCGTCGGGTCGATTGATTGCCGAGAGCGACGAGCGCGACAGCCACGGCAACGTCCAGCTTTCCGGGTCGGGTGCGCTCGGCGACAAGCTCGCCGCACACGTCCGCCGCCGGTTCGGTGAGAAGACGCGAGTTCGCGCCGACACGTTGGGGTACTTGCAGCGCTCGTTCCCCGGGTTCGCGTCGCCGGTCGACGCCGCGGAGGCCCGCGAGGTGGGACGATTCGCGTCGAACGCCGCGATCGCCGGGAATCCAGCCCACGGCTCGATCGCACTGCGCCGACTGAACGGACCGAGCTACCGCTCGGAGTGCTTCATCACGCCGCTCGAGACCGTGGCGAAGGTGACGCGCGCGATGGATCCTTCGTTCATCGCGCCGTCCGGCAACGACGTCACGCGCGCGTGGATCGAGTACGTCGCCCCGCTCGCCGGCGAATTGCCGCCGACCGAACTGCTCGCTGGGGTCGCTGCGCCCGTGGGGCGCTGATCGCCACCCGGATCGTCAGCGAGAAGCGCGACGGTAGACGAGTCCGAACGCGAGGTCCGCTTCGAACGCGTAGCGCGACTCGAGGTAGCGCTTCACGAGGGGTTGGCGCTCGTCCAGCCGGATGCCGTCGACGATCGGGGAGCCGAGCACGTTCGACACGATCAAGATCGGCGGCGCCGCGCGCTCGAGATCCGCGATGAGCTGCTCTTGGGCTGCCGGCGTCGCGGCGTAGATCGGCTGCACGAACCGAGTGGGGCAGTGGCGCCCGAGGACGAAGTACACGGCGCCCATGTTCGAGTAGTCGAAGAACGTCTCGTCGGGCTCGAGCGACTCGTCGATGAACGCTGCGCACGACACCAGCGCTTGCGCCTGAACGTCCGGCAGCAGCACGCCGCGCGCCCGCGGCAGCGGAACGGCGCTGAAACCGTTTCCGGAGTGCGACTGGGGGACGGTCGACAGAGCACGCACGTGCATTGCGGCGGAGTAGAGCGGGGTGAACCCGGCGACCCACCAGGCGAGGACGATCGCGAACGTGGCGAGCCGGACGAAGCGTCGGCCGCGCGGCGCGGAGGCGAACCAGCGCTCCCCAGCGAGCGCGAGCGCCGCCCAGGCGAGCGCCGCCGCAACCGCGAAGTGACCCGCATCGGAACGCCCCAGCGCAGTGCGGTAGACCAGCGCGCCTGCGAGCGTGAGCACGAGCCCGTGCCAACACGCGCGCGAGAAGCGGCGCTGGAACGCGGCGATCGCGAGGACGACCGCCGCGCCGATCCACGTCCCTGCGGCGACGAGCGAGGTGAGCGCGCCGTCCGACACTGCGGATCGGATCGACGTGCGAAGAGCTCGGCCGACCTCCGAGACGCCCGGGTGGGGCAGCCCCCAGACCGCGGTGTGGAAGCGCAACTGGTCGATCGAGTTGGCGAAGAACGCACGGCTCGCGTCGTTCGCGGCGAGCCACCCGACGAACGGGGCAGCACCGACGGCGAGCCCGAGCAGGACGGCGCCAATCGGTCGGAGCCGCTCGAGCCAGGGCGCGCCGCGCCGCGAAGCCGCATCGATTCCGACGGCGAGGAGCATCGTGAGCGTTGCGAAGACACCGGTGTCGAGGCTGTAGAAGACTCCAAGCCCCGCGAACGCCCCGCCGAGGGCGAGGGGAAGCGACGACGCGCGCGCCAGCGCGACTCCATTCGCGTCGCGCGATCGATTCAGGTCGAACGCGAGCGCCGCAAGCACGCCGATCAACGGCAGGAGGCGAGTCCCGAACCACAACCCGGGCGTGGCGAGGAGCACTGCGACCGCGAACGCCAGAACGCGAGAGCGCAGGACCTGGCAGAGGAACAGAGCGAGCGCTGCATGCGTGGCGGCGATCAACAGTGCGTTCGCGAACCGGTCCGCGAGGAGCGTCCGCCCGAGCGCGAGGAACGTCCACTCGGCCCGCAACGCGTTGTAGATCAGACCGTGCTGGAGGTAGAGGTCGCGATAGGGGACCGCCCCGTCGAGAGCTTCGCTTCCCGGAACGAGCCACTCTCCCGCGTGGAAGAAATCGATCGAACCGCTCGGGTCCGGCTCGAACGTGATCGCGAACACGCAGGCGGCGACGAGGAGGCCGGCCGAGCCGCGATGGGGCTCCGGCGACGCTTTCCGCCATCCGAATGCGGCGAGCCCGAGGCCGAGCACGACCGCAATGCTCCACGCAAAAAGCGACTGCGGCGCGACACGCACGACGAGAAGGCCGGCGAGCCCGAGTTGCGCAGCTGCGAGGACCCGTCGCGGGTTCCGTAGGGCGGCTGCGACCGCGGCAGCGCACAGGATCGCGCCCGTGAAGACCAACGCGGCGCGCAGCGTGACTCGTTCGATGCCGACTTCGCGATCGATGCGCGGTCCTACCGCGAGAGTCAAGATCGTGAGCGAGCCGGCGATCCAGACGATCCGATTCGACTCGATCCACCGAGCGACGCGGCCGATCGAGTCGGTGCCCCGGTCCGCCGCCCGCGCGACGCACGCAGAGACCGTGAGGCAGCCGCTCGCCAGCAGCACGGCAAGCCCGCGCTGAAGGACGCTGCCGTCGCCGCGGACCACGTCCCAAGCCGCGACGATCGTCGCCACGAGTCCGCCCGCGGCGAGCGCGGATCCGCTGGTCGCCGACCAGCGCAATGACCCGATCCCCGCCATGCACCGACGCGCGACGAGCACGAGCAACGGCGCGAGCAGGACGGTCAGGTAGAAGGTCGTGTACTCGCCGAGCTTCGTCCGACCGAGCGCATCCAGCGCTCCGCGGACCGAATCGTCGCCGCGTGCGAGTGCCCATTGCTCGAGCATGGACGCGACGAAGCGCGAGACGAGGAACGCCAATCCGAGCGCACCGGCTTGAAAGAACAGCCGGATCTCGGCGTCGCGATCGGGGCCGTTTGCAACGTCCGATAATCTATAT
>CAZOLL010000382.1:0-4693 GCA_964580365.1 uncultured Phycisphaeraceae bacterium | reverse complement strand
GTCGAACCCCGATGAACGCGGTTGAACGCGATTGAACCGGCCCCGGCCGCTCCGTAGGACAGTGACCGAACCCTCCCACAAAAGCCGCGAGCCATCGATGACCGATCTTCGCCTCGACTGGAACAACCTCCTCGCCGACAAGGTCGGAACGCAGGGACTCACGCGCGCCGAAGTGGACGACGCGCTCGGTGCGATGGGCTCGCACATCGCGCGCGTCGCCTCGGACCGCCGCGCCGGGAAGTTGCAGTGGATGGACCTGCCGTACGCGGAGGCGGACATCACGCAGGTCGAGCAGCTCGCCGCGCAGTGCAAGGACCGGTTCGAGAACGTCGTCGTGCTCGGCATCGGCGGCTCGGCGCTGGGCATGTCGGCTGTGAAGACCGCGCTCGCGCACCCGTTCCACAACCTGCGCTCGCGCGCGAAGCGCAAGGGCGTGCCGCGCCTCTTCGTGCTCGACAACATCGACCCCGACTTCGTGAACGCGTGCTTCGAGGTCGCCGACCCGAAGAAGACGCTCTTCAACGTGATCTCCAAGTCCGGCGGCACCGCCGAGACGATGGCGCAGTTCCAGATCGTGATGAAGCTGCTCGGCAAGAAGGTGGGGGACCAGGCGAAAGAGCACGTCGTCGTCACCACCGATCCGAAGAACGGCGTGCTGCGCCGCATCGTCCGCGACCACGGCTTCCGTTCGTTGCCGGTCCCCGAAGGAGTCGGCGGCCGCTTCTCCGTGCTCTCGCCCGTCGGGCTCTTCCCCGCGGCGCTGCTCGGCGTCGACATCCGCGAGCTGCTCGCGGGAGCGGCGCGCATGGACGAGAAGCTGCGCGCGACCGACGCGCGTCAGAACATGGCGGCGGTGATCGCCGCGACGCACCACGCGCTCGACGTGAAGCGCGGCAAGCGCATGCACGTGATGATGGGGTACGGCAGTCGCACGAAGGACCTGTGCGACTGGTACCGCCAGCTCCTCGCGGAGAGCATCGGCAAGAAGGTCGACATCGCGGGCAACGTCGTGAACACCGGAGTCACGCCGATCGACGCGCTCGGCGTCACCGACCAGCACAGCCAAGTTCAGCTCTACGCCGAGGGCCCGCACGACAAGGTGTTCACGTTCGTCTCGGTCGAGTCGGTGAAGAACAAGGCGACGATCCCCGACTCGTTCCCGGGCGTGGACGAAGCGGCCTACCTCGCGAAGTCGAACCTGAAGAAGCTGCTCGACGCGGAAGAGCTCGGCACCATCGTCGCACTGACGGAAGCGGGGCGGCCGAACATGCGGCTCGTGCTCCCCGAGATGAACGCGCACGCGGTCGGTCAGTTCTTCTACCTGTGGGAAGTCGACACGGCGCTGCGCGGCTCGCTCTACGCGATCAACGCGTTCGACCAGCCGGGCGTCGAGGCGGGCAAGATCGCCGCGTTCGCGCTGATGGGGCGCAAGGGGTACGAGGAAAAGTCGAAGGAGATCCGCTCGCGGCTGAAGGGCAAGAGCGAGTTCGTGGTGTGAGGCGGCGCTGAGGGAATTCGCGGGGGACGACGGGAGCCGAGGGCACGAATGGTCGCTCGCTCCGCGTCCTCGCTGTGGATGTCGGATCGAGCAACCATTCGTGCCCTCGGCTCCCGGCCGCGGCACCTCCCACGGACTTTGGAGAGGGTCGATGCGGAACGGATCTCTTCCCGGAGCCTCCGGCTCCGGGGGAGCTCCACCGATGGGGAGTGGCCGGACGTGCGTGAGCGCGCCGAGTGCGAGGATCGGCCGACGGCGTAGACGACGAGCCCCCGAATCGTCGCCCGTTCAGCGAGCGCCGATTCGGGGGGAGTGTTGATCGGGTTGGATCGATCGACGTCCGAATCAGAATCCTCAACATGAGATCCCCCGAGTCCGCGCCTCGCCGATGCACGGCGAGGACTCGGGGCTCGTCGTCCACGCGGGTTGCCGTGTCGTCGGATCGGCGGATACGCTCGGCGCCTCGTTCATGGGAGGAACGCATGTTCTCGATCGTCGTGATGTGCTTCGCCGGAGCGATCGGTCGCCCGGACGGCGCGCCGACGAAGGCGCCGATCGAGATCGTGTATCGCGTCGACGTCGACGGCTCCGCGACGAACCCGAACCGCTCGATCGAGATCGCGCGTGATGTGGTCGAGCGGCGCGCGCTGAGAGCCTCACGAAAGACGGACTTCGTGATCACTGCGTCGACGCGCGTCGAGTTGCGCGACGAGCGGCGGCTCGTGGTGACCGCCACGGGGATTGACCCGGATGCGGCGTTCCTCGATGAGGTGCGCGAGTTCGTCGCGAGCGCCGTCGGCGCGGAGTTTCGCATCGTGATCCCCGAGGATCGGTTCGACGCGGACGAACGGATCGCGAAGGAACGGCTCGCGAAGCGCTTCGCCGCGACCGGCGCACAGATCGAAGCGCTGGTGAGCGAGGACTTCCGCGTCCCGCGGTCGCGTTCCGGCGAGGGCGTGTCCCACCGATTCGTGGCTCTCGCATCGGACGTGCAGAACGACGACGCGACCCGCGCATTCCCGTTCGTGTTGATCGAAGACGACCCGGCCCGATCGTTCGGGTCCGCGGACCTCGCGCGGAGCTACCCCACGCCCGACGCGCGTGGGAACACGGGAATCGGCTTCGAACTCCGCGCGGACCGAGCCTCCGCGTTCGGCGAGTTCACCCGCGCGCACCTCCACGACCGCCTCGCGATCGTCGCAGCGGGATGCGTCGTCTCGATGCCCACGCTGCAAGGCGCGATCGCCGACCACGGGATCATCGAAGGCGGATCGAACGGGTTCCGGCCCGAGAATCTCCGTCGACTCGAGGCATGGATGCAGCCCGGCGCGCTCCCGCGCGAGGTCCATCTGACCGAGATCCACTGACGCAGACCGTCCGCGATCCAATGCGGGATCGATCGCGTCGCGAAGCGGCGCGGCGCCAGCACGCCAACCCCAACCCCCTCCCGCCGCGCTCAGCCCTTCTTCACCGGCACCGGCTGCCCGCAGTGGTTGCAGTACACGTTCGTCGTCTCGATCCCGAGCGTCTCGCGCGTGCCGAGCAGCTTCTTCACTTCCTCCGGCGAGAGGTTCTTCACCTGTCCGAGCGTGCGCGCCATGTAGGTGATCTTCGCGTTGTGCTCGATCTGCTCCATCTTCTTGTACGCGTCGATGAGGTCCTTCCCGAGCGTGAGCGCGCCGTGGCGCTCCATCAGCACGGCGTCCGAGCACTTCACGTACTCGCGGATCGAGTCGGGGAGCTCGTGCGTGCCGGGGGTGCCGTAGGGTGCGGTCGGGATGGCGCCGAGCGTGACGACGAGTTCGGGGATGACCGCGTCCATCAGGCCGATGCCGGCCAGCGAGAACGCGACCGCGGTCGGCGGGTGCGCGTGGACGACGGCGTTCACGTCCTTGCGCTCCTGGTAGCAGGCGACGTGCATCGCCGTCTCGGTGGACGCGCGGCCGCCGTCCATCGGCTTGCCCGACGCGTCGCAGTGCACCACCTGCTCGGGGCGGATCAGGAACTTCACCACGCCCGCGGGGGTGATGAGGATGGTCCCGTCGGGCTGGCGCACGGAGATGTTGCCGTCGATCGCGCCGATGTAGCCGCGCTCCCAGCACAGTCGCGCGATCTCGGCGATCTGCTCGCGCAGGCGCGGGGCGTTCGAGTCGCTCATGCGTCTCCCTTGAAGAACGTGCGCTTCCCGAACACTTCGATCTCGTCGACGATTCCGACGATCACGGTGCGCACCGGCGCGTCCGGCTCGCCGAACATCGTGCGCGCGCTGCTGCCTTCCTTCATCACGAGGACGCGCTCGCCGATGCCGGCGCCGACGCGGTCGACGGCCAGGACGGTGCCGCCCTTCTTCACGTCGACCGGGGCGCCGTCCTCGGCGCGATCGGTGCGCACGAGGAGCAGGGTCTTGCCGTCGTAGAACGGATGGTGGACCGGGGCGACCACCGTGCCGACGACCGTGCCGACGAACATGCGCGAGATGCTACGGAGCCGCGCGCCGCGGACCAAATCTCAGGGCTGATACACCTCGGCGGTCGTGGGGCCGCCGCCCGTGACGAGAATCGTGCCGTCGTTCAGCGTCGTCATCAGCGGCATCGCGCGCGCGGCGGACATCGCGCCGGTCGCGGAGATGATGCCGGAGGGCGAGATGCGGTCCGCGGTCGCCGACACGGCGAACGTCGGGACGCCGCCGGAGAGCGTGAGCGAGTAGCCGCCCGCGACCAGTGCGCCGCCGTCGGAGAGCGCGATGACCCCCGCGCCGGCGCGCCCCTGCGTGAGCGCGTTCAGCGTGAGGAACGAGCCGAACAGGCCGGGCGTGTAGATCTGGCAGTCGGAGAGAGTGCCGACCACGAGCTTCGTCGGATCGCCGGTCGCGATGACTTGCGAGAAGTCGACCGACAGGCCGCCCGCGATCAGCACCTTGCCGTTCTTCAAGAGCGTCGCGGTGTGGCCGAGGCGCGCGCCCGCCATGAACTTCGGAAGGCCGAAGGTGTTGGCCGCGGAGAAGTACTCGTACGCCGTCGCCGACACGGTCGGCAGGTTGACGACCGGAACGAGCGTCATGCCCCCGGCGACCAGGACGTTGCCGGTCGCGAGCGCGGTCGACGTGTGCAGTGCGCGCGCCTCGAGCATCGCGGGGCCGGGTGTGAACGCCATCGTCGCCGGGTCGAAGAACTCCGTGTCGCCCTGCATGCCGGA
>CAZOLL010000381.1:0-4709 GCA_964580365.1 uncultured Phycisphaeraceae bacterium | reverse complement strand
CGCGGTGCGTGGAATATCATCGGAATCTGACGACGATTCCGCATTGAGGCGCGCGACGCGCGCCGGTAGTTTCTCGGGCCTCCGGGGCGACGAGGCGGCCACGACGGCCGCCGAACGCGAAGCCCCGAACGTAAAGGAGTCGACCGATGCAGGCACGACGGAAGGTCACGACGGGGGCGGCGCAGGCGAGTGAGACGCTGGTCGGGCGCGTGGATCGCGTCTTCTGGACCGACGGATCCACCAAGACGATCGGGTGCGTGAGGACGGACGGCGGGCGCGTCGTGTCGTTCGTCGCGCGAGGCGCGGCGAAGGCCGGCGACGGCGTGCGGATGAGCGGGAGGTGGACCGAGCACCCGAAGTACGGCCGCCAGTTCGAGGCCGATACGTGGGCGCTCGACCTCGCGGCGTTCGGCACGGCCGGCCTCGCCGAGTACCTCGCGAAGCGGCCGGAGTTCGAGGGCGTCGGCCTCGCGCGCGCGCGCAAGCTCGCCGAGCGGTACGGCGACCGCTTCGAGGAGGCGCTCGCCTCCGAGCCAGCGGAGATGGCGAGGGTCGCCGGCTGCCAGGTCGACGTGATCGAGAAGCTCGCGGCCGCGTGGAGCGCGGACCGGACGATCAACGCAACCGCCGCGCGCCTCGTCGACCTCGGGATCTCGCCGCGCCGCGCGCGCAAGCTCGCGCAGAAGTACGGCGGCGGCGTCGTCGAGACGATCCAGCGGAACCCGTGGTGGCTGCTCGGCCGCATGCGCGGCCTCGGCTTCCTGACCGTCGACCAGATCGCCGGACGGCTCGGCACGCCGCCGGACCACCCGGAGCGCGCGATGCACGCCGCCGTCGCGGCACTCGAGCGCGAGGAGATGGACGGCCACACCTGGACGCCCGAGGACCAGCTCGTCGCCGGGACGTCGAAGCTCCTCAAGCTCGACTCGCTCGACGCCGACGCGGTCGTCCGCGCCGGCATCGTGCGTGCCGTCGCCGAGGGCGAGATCGTCGAGGTCGCCGGGTGCGGGTACGGGATCGCGTCGACGGTCGCCGCGGAGCGCGCGGTCGTGGACGAGGTCGTCCACCGTGGCGGGCGCGGCGGGTTCGACCCCGGCGCGACGCCGGATGTCGCGCGTGGTTTCGAGCCGCGGCTGAACGAGCGTCAGGCGGAGGCGGTCGCGAGCGCGTGCCGCGACCTGCTGGCGACGATGACCGGGAGCGCCGGCACCGGCAAGACGTTCTGCATCGACGCGGTCTGCCGGATGGCCGAGGAGCGCGGGCTCCGCATCGCGCTCTGCGCGCCGACCGGCAAGGCGGCGAAGCGGATGACCGAGTCGACCGGCCGCCCGGCGAAGACGATCCACCGGCTGCTCGAGCCGTCGATCGGCGAGGACGACCTCGGCGAGCCGGTGTTCGACTTCAAGCTGCGAGGCCGGCCGTTCACCGAAGAGCGCGACGGGAGGACGGTCGAGCGGTCCGGGTACGTCGAGGCCGACCTGATCGTCGTCGACGAGGTCTCGATGATCGACGCACGCCTCGCCGCCTCGTTCTTCCGTGCGGTCGCGCCGCGCACGTCCGTCCTGCTGGTGGGCGACCCCGCGCAGCTTCCGCCGGTCGGTCCCGGTTCGCTCCTGCGCGACGTCGTCAAGTACGGCCCTTGCCCGGTGACGTCGCTCGAGACGGTCGTCCGGCAGGCCGGCGTCCTCAAGGAGTGCGTGACCGACGTCCTGTCCGGCACGATCCGCACGACGACGCCGCAGGAGCCGTCGCCCGACGGCGTGGTGCGGCCGTGGGTCGTCTCGTCGCGCCACGAGGCGGCGACCGACGCGGCCGCGTTCGTCGTGAAGGCGTTCAGCGAGATGCTGCCGAAGCAGAGCGTCATCGACCCGCGCACGCGCGAGACGCGCCGGATCGTGCCGCTCGACGACGTTCAGATCCTAACGCCGATGCACAAGGGCGCCGTCGGGACGATCGCGCTGAACGCCGCGATCCAGCGGGTCGTGCAGCGGTGGCGCGGCGTCGATCTCCCCGAGCCGACGTCGGACGACGGTGCGGCGACGTGGCGGCGCGCGAAGCCGATGGCCGGCGACCGCGTGATCTGGACGCGGAACGACTACAAGCTCGACGTGATGAACGGGACGATCGGCCTCGTCGTCGAGGTCGACCGGAAAGACGGTTCGTACCTCGTCGCGTTCGACGACGCCGACGAGCCGAAGACCGTCGACGCGCGCACCGCGTCCGAGCGGATGGAGCTCGCCTACGCTGTGAGCGTCCACAAGGCGCAGGGGTCGGAGTTCCCGATCGTCATCACCGTCGTCCACCGCTCGCAGCAGTTCATGCACCACCGCGGCCTGATCTACACGGCGGTCTCGCGCGCGCGCTGCTCGTCGATCGTCGTCGGCGACTCGCGCGGCGTCACGACGTGCGCCGCGACCGTGAAGGCCGATACCCGCCGGTCGATCGCGTCCGCCCTCGGCCACATGGAATCCGACGTCACGGAGCCCGCCGTCGACGCCCCGAGCTGACCGCGGACCGATCGTCGGCACGGCCCGCGGCCGGTGGTTCCGGCCGCGGGCGAGGTCTGCAGGAAGGCGGCGGGAGGGATGCGGATGGCGGAGCGGATCGACGTCGGGACGTACTACGCGCGGCTGACCTCGTACCCGATCGAGGACGCCGTGCGCGAGCTGGCGGCAGCACGGATCACCGCCGAGACGCCGGCACGGCTCGAGCTCGACTGCCCCGGCCACGCATCCACGTCGAAGCGGTCGCTCCACGTCGACAAGCACAGCGGCCTCTGGACCTGCCGCGCCGAGGGGATCGGCGGCGACGTCCTGCAGTTCGTCGAGTTCATGCTCCACGGTGTCGTGACGAAGGGGACGAAGGGGCGCATGAGCGAGACGCACCGCGCCGCGCGCGACTGGCTCGCGGCGAAGGTCGGGCTCCCGCCACTCTCGCGCGTGGACGGCGGCGACGGCGAGGCGGCCGAGACGCGCCGACTGGCCGGCGAGGCCGTGTTCGCCGCGCTGACCGACCTCGCCGACCTGCTCCACGCGCGCCTGATGTCGCGCCCCGACGTCGTCGCGTGGATCGGCGGGAAGTACGGGTTCGGACCGGACGTGCTGCGCGACTACCGGATCGGCCTCGGCGGCGCCGGCGACTTCTCCGCGCTGCTCGAGCGAGGCTACGACGAGCGGACGATCCTTGCGACCGGCGCGTTCCGGCTCGACGCGAGCGAGGTTCCGCGTCCGTTCTTCGACGGGCGCGTCGTCTTCCCGTACCGCTCGCGCGCGCGCGTCGTCTACATGATCGGCCGGCGCTGCCCGGCGACGCCCGACACGCAGTGGGAGCAGGCGAAATACAAGAAGCTCCCGGCGTGGAACGAGAACGCGAACGCGCACATCTCTCGCGCGATCGACAATTCGGTCCTATGGGGCGAGGACGTCCTGCTCGGGCGTCCGAAGCGCGTCGTCATCACCGAAGGCGTCACCGACGCGATCGCCGCGCAGCTCGCCGGGTTCGCGACGGTGTCGCCGGTGACGACGACGCTGAAGCACGACGACGTCGACCGGCTCGTGCGCCGGCTCCGCGCGTGCGGCGCGGTCGACGTCGTGATCGTGCAGGACAACGAGGTCTCCGGGATCGGCATCGCGACCGCGCTCAAGACGGCGGCGCTGCTCGGGCGCGAGGGGATCGCGTGCCGCGTCGCGGTGCTCCCGCTCCGCGCCGAGCAGGAGGCGGCCCGCGCCGAGCTCGTCGCCGCGATCGGTGCCGAGACGGCGGCGGCAGTTCAGCGCGCGCGTCCGGCCGAGCGGAAGGGACTGATCGAGACGGCAGTCGCCGGCGACGCGGCGCGCGCCGCACGCGCGCACGAGCTGGTCGAGGCGTCGAAGATCGACGTCTGCGAGTGGTTCAAGGGCGGCGGGACGCCGGCCGAGTTCGAGGCGGTGCTCGCCGCAGCACGTCCCGCGCTCGAGGTCGCGCTCGACCTCGCGCCGGTCCTGTCCGACCCGGTCGAGCAGGTCAAGGCGCTCGCCGACGTACTCGCGGCGGCGTCCGACCTGCCGCCGGCGGCTCGCGACCAGTTCCTCAAACGCGCGAAGGAGAAGACCGGGCTCCCGATCCGCACGCTGCGCGGCGAGGTCGGCGAGGCGAGGCGCGCGGCGAAGGCGCGGCCCGGAGCGCGCGCCGACGTGCGACGTGTCACGGTCGCCGAAGGCGGTTCGTGTCGCTCGGTGATCGAGCGCGCGATCATCGACGCGCGTGCGATGAAGGAGGCTCCGGACTGGGGTCGCATCGCCGAGGCGGTGTACGAGTGGGTCGTCGCGCACGAGGGGCAGTTCTTCCGCGACCGCGCCGGCACCCCGTCGCTCTTCATGGAAAACGAGGTCTGGCGCATGGCGTCGCAGGACTCCGGCGCGCGACACCGCTACCACGGGCTCATGTACCGGCTCACCGGGCTCGTCCCGACGACGACGCCGGGGCGGACGCTCTACGCGACGCTCGCCGCGCTCGCGTCGGACCGCGGCGAGGTGCGCGACGAGTTCGGCTGGCTCGCGACGGACGTCGACGCCCACGTCGTCCACATCACGATGCAGAACGCGGAGCGGCAGATCGTCCGCATCACGCCCGGCAAGGTCGAGGTCGTCCAGAACGGGACGAACGAGGACGGCGTGATCCTGCGCGTCGACTCCGGGATCGAGCCGGTCAAGTGGTGCGACGACGCGGAC
>CAZOLL010000380.1:0-4715 GCA_964580365.1 uncultured Phycisphaeraceae bacterium | reverse complement strand
GCATCACCGACCTCGACCCGCTGCGCTACGACCTGCTGTTCGAGCGCTTCCTCAACCGCGGACGCATCTCGATGCCCGACATCGACATCGACTTCTGCCGCGACCGGCGCGGCGACGTGATCCGCTACGTGCAGGAGAAGTACGGCCACGAAAACGTCTGCCAGATCGTGACGTTCGGGACGCTCGCCGCGCGCGCGGCGTTGCGCGATGCCGGTCGCGTGCTCGGCGTCGAGCTGCAGAAGGTCGACCGCATCACGAAGAAGATCCCCGGCGTCCCGGGCACCGAGCTCGCCCCCACCATCGAATCCGACCAAGAATTGAAGGACCTGCGCGCGCAGGATCCCGAGACGGCCGAGCTGTTCGACATCTCGCTGCAGATCGAAGGGCTGAACCGCCACACGTCGACGCACGCGGCCGGCGTCGTCATCACCGATCGATCGCTGGTCGAGTACGTGCCGCTCTGCCGGGTGCAGAACGAAGTCAACACGCAGTATTCGATGAACGATCTCGAGTCCATCGGCCTGCTGAAGATGGACTTCCTCGGCCTGAAGACGCTGACGATCCTCGACCGCGCCGAGAAGCTCGTGAACGCGGCGCGAAAGGTCGGTCCGCCGCTCGACCTCGCGACGATCGCGCTCGACGACCCGAAGACCTACGAACTGCTGCGCGCCGGCGACACGGTCGGCGTCTTCCAGCTCGAATCGAGCGGGATGCGCGAACTCCTGCAGAAGATGAAGCCGGACGTGTTCGAGGACATCGTCGCGATCCTCGCGCTCTACCGTCCCGGCCCGCTCGGCTCCGGCATGGTCGACTCGTTCGTCAACCGCAAACACGGCGTCGAGCCGATCGAGTACTCGCACCCTTCTCTCGAACCAATCCTGTCCGAGACCTACGGAGTGATGGTCTACCAGGAACAGGTCATGCGCATCGCCAACGTTCTCGCGGGCTTCACGCTCGAGGAAGCCGACAACCTGCGCAAGGCGATGGGCAAGAAGAAGCAGGACGTCATGGACGCGTTCAAGGCGAAGTTCGTCGCCGGCGCGACCAAGAACGGCGTGCCCGAGAAGACCGCCGCTTCGACGTGGGAGCAGATGGCGTACTTCGCCGGCTACGGTTTCAACAAGAGCCACACGGTCGCCTACGGCGTGCTGACCTACCGCACCGCGTGGCTGAAGGCGAACCACCCGAGCGAGTTCTACACAGCGTGCTTGTCGATCGATCGCGGCGACACCGACAAGGTCGCGGTGTTCCTCGACGACTGCCGCAGGAGCGGCATCCGCGTGCTCGGCCCGGACGTCAACCGCTCCGGGCTCGACTTCGCGATCGAGGACGGCGCCATCCGCTTCGGCCTCGCGGCCATCAAGGGCGTCGGCGAGAAGGCCGTCGAGGCTCTGCTCGACGCTCGAAAGCGCCGCCCCTTCTCCTCGCTCGTCGAGCTGTTCGAGGAGGTCGACGGAACGCAGGTGAATCGCGCGGTGTGGGAGGCGTTCGCCGCCGCGGGCGCGCTCGACGCCTTCGGCGAGCCGCGCGCGCGCGTCGCGGCGAACCTCGACCTCCTCCTGCGGCTCGGCCAATCGGTCCAGCAGGACAAGAAGAGCGGCCAGCTCGGCCTGTTCGCGGCGAAGGGGAAGTCAGACGCGAAGACGAGCGTGAAGCTCGAGCCCACGCCCGAGTGGCCCGCACGCGAGCGCGCACAGCGCGAGAAGGACGCGCTCGGCTTCTATCTCACGGAGAATCCGCTCGATCGCTGCGCACGCACGCTGGCGCGCTTCTCGTCGCATTCGCTGCCCGATGCGCGGCAGGCGACCGGCAAGACCGAAGTCGTGGTCGGGGGCATGGTGCACGGACTGCGCGTGCGCGTCGCGAAGAGCGGCCGCAACGCGGGGCAGAAGTTCGCGATGTTCCGCGTCGCCGGGACCGACGGCGTCGGCCTCGACGCGGTGTGCTTCCCCGAGGAATACCGCGCCGTGTCGGAGATCCTGCTCGACGACGCGATCGGCCTCTTCACGGGCGTGATCGACACGTCGCGCGAAGAGACGTCGATCCGCGTCGCGCGCTTCGAGCCGGTGGAGCAGGTCCTGCGCCGCCGGATCGACCGCGTGGTGCTGACGGTGCCGAGTTCCGAGGACGCGGTGCTGCTCTCGATTCGCGAGACGATCCGCCGCCACGCCGGGCAGATCCCGGTCTACCTGCGCTTCCTGCGGCAGGACGGCGGCGAAGAATTGGTGCGGACGGGCCCGAAGTTCCGCATCGAGGTCAGCGAGCAGGCGCTCGACGCCCTCGCGGACGTCGTCGGGAACGACAACCTGGTCTGTCGCTGACGCCCGCGGCGCGGCCCGGGGAACGGGCCGCGCGCGGCGGGGTCACTCGTCGTCGGACGGCTTCGCCTTCTTCGGCTTGGCGGCCGGCTTCGCGGCCTTGGGCTCGTCGTGCGAGTGGCCTTCGTGCTCGCCGTGGTCGTGGCCCTCGTGGCCGGGGGCGGCCTTCTTGCCCTTCCCTGGCTTGCCGGCCTTCGCCTTGGTCTCTGCCTCGGCCGTCTCGTCGGCGACGACGGGGCGCGGCGGGACGTAGTCGACCAGCTCGAAGATGCACTGCGAGGCGCCGTCGTTGAGCCGGCGCTTCGCGAGCTTGCGGATGCGCGTGTAGCCGCCGGGTCGATCCTTCATGCGCGGTCCGACGTCGTCGAACAGCTTCCGGAGGATCTCCTTCTGGTGGATGTCGACCGCGGCGAGGCGGATCCGGTGCAGCGTCTTCTCGCGCCCGAGCGAGATGATCTTCTCGGCCGCGGCCTTGTACTCCTTCGCCTTCTCGATCGTGGTCACGATGCGACCGTGCTCGATGAGCGACGAGACGAGGTTGCGCTTCAGCGCGATGCGATGCTTGGTCTTGCGGCCGAGCTTCCGGCCGAGGACACGATGACGACCCATGATCCGCTCCTGTTCCGAGCGCCTCTCAGGCGCTCGGGCTCGCTGCCGCTGCGCCCGAACCGACCATGTCGCCGACGTCCATGCCGAGCTGGAGGCTCAGGTCGGAGAGCTTCTTCTTGATCTCCTTCAGCGACGTCTTGCCGAAGTTCTTGATCTTGAGGAGATCGCCCTCGGTGCGACGCACGAGGTCGCCGACCGTGGCGATGTTCTCGGCGTCGAGACAATTGCGCGCGCGCACGGAGAGGTCGAGCTCCTCGATCGGCTTGCTCAACATCTCGCGCAGGCGCTGCGCTTCCTTCTCGGCCTCCTCGTCGGCCATGACCTTCGCTTCGGGCACCATCGCGTCTTCGCCCGGCACGAACGAGTGCACGAACGGGTTCAGGTGCTTGCGGTAGATTTTGGCCGCCTCGACCAACGCGAGGTCCGGACGCACGGTGCCGTCCGTCCAGATCTCGAGGATCAGCTTGTCATAGTTCGTGATCTTGCCGACGCGCGTGTCCTCGACCTTGTAACGCACGCGCGTCACCGGCGAGAAGTTCGAGTCGACCGGGATGAAGCCGATCTCGCGTTCTTCCGGCGAGTTCTCCTCGGCCGTCACGTAGCCGCGCCCCTTCTGGGCGGTGAGCTCCATGCGGAACGTCACGCGATCGGTGAGCGTCGCGATGAGGAGGTCCGGGTTCACGATCTCGGCGCGCGCGTCGACCTTGATGTCGGAGCCGCGCACCTCACCCTTCTTGGTGACGTCGATCTTCATCGAGACCGGCTCGTCGCCCTGGATGCGGACGAGGAGCTGCTTCACGTTCAGCACGATGTCGGTGACATCCTCGAGCACGCCCGGCATCGAGGTGAACTCGTGCTGGACGCCCTCGATCTTGACCATCGTGATCGCACTGCCCTCGATCGAGGACAGGAGAACGCGGCGCAGACCGTTGCCGATCGTGTGCCCGAACCCCTTCTCGAACGGCTCGATGACGAATCGGCCAAAGGTGTTCGCGAGGGTCGGCTTGTCGACGACCACGCGCGACGGCAGCTCGAAGTTCCGCCAGCGAATGCGCATTCGGGACCTCTCGGGTTATTTGGACATCAGCTCGACGATGAGCTGTTCCTGGACTTCGAAGCTCACATCTTCACGCGCCGGCAGGGCGCTCACGCGCGCCTCGAGCTTGTCGGCGTCGAACTGCAGCCACTGCGGGAGCGACTGCCCCTTCCGGGCCTCGAGCGAGTCCTTCGCGAGCTTCTTGCTCTTCTCGCGCGGGACGATCTGCAGCACGTCGCCCGGACGCACGAGGCGCGCGCCCGCGAGGCAGCGCCGGCCGTTCACCAGCACGTGACCGTGCTGGACCATCTGGCGCGCGGCCTTCCGCGAGAGCGCCACGCCCATCAGGTACACGACGCTGTCGAGTCGGCGCTCGAGCAACGTCATGAGGTTGTTGCCGGTGTTGCCGGTCATGCGGTTGGCGATCGAGAAGTACCGCCGGAATTGGCGCTCGAGCACGCCGTAGTAGCGCTTGGTCTTCTGCTTCTCGCGCAGACCGAGGCCATACTCCGACGGCTTGCCGCGCGCCCAGCTGTGCTGTCCCGGCGGATAGTTGCGCTTGGTGATCGCGCACTTCGCGGTCTCGCAGCGCGAGCCCTTCAGGTAGAGCTTCACGCCTTCACGGCGACACAGCTTGCAGACGCTCTGCTTGACGAACGACATGTACTGGGACTCCGATCAGACGCGCCGGCGCTTGCGCGGGCGGCAACCGTTGTGAGGAAGCGGCGTGCGATCTTCGATAGCGCCCCCCA
>CAZOLL010000379.1:0-4730 GCA_964580365.1 uncultured Phycisphaeraceae bacterium | reverse complement strand
AACAGTTTAGGGACTGATAAAGCCGTTGACGCGCGTGCGACCGCATGCGTTGTCTCGCGGCTGACGCCGAAGCACGCTTCGAAGCGACGGGTGATCTCGATCAATCTTCCCGTGCCGTCGCCGCGATGGTGGGATCCCCGCGCGACTGGGAGTCACTCTCCGATTCGCAGGAAGCAAAGTACTGGCACCCGTTCCCTGAGCGATTGCGAATGGGATCGACCCGCTTCCACTGGCGCGATCTGATGGGCTCCGTCCGTGACGAAGCGGAGCGTCTTCGCCTGCCCAAAGCCGCTCAGTCGTTTCCGATCGCCGGTTCGGGGCCAGCAGCGCTGCCGTCGTTGTCTTGGCGAATCGAGGGGATGAACATCGTCTGCACCTTCCCCGCAACGCGGTTCGGCAACGCACTGCCCGCGTGGTTGCTCGAGAAGCCCCTTCCGAGCTCCACCTATTTCCACAAGCAGCTGATGACGCGTGAAGGCGACTTGTACGTCGCACGATTCCCGCGACGCGCGTGCGGTCATGCGATCGGCGTCGAGACTTGGTCCTGGCGCGCCCTTCCGGATGACGCGCCCCCCTACCTCGTCGTCCCCTCGCTCCCCGGCCCCACTCCTCCCATCTACTCCTCGCAGGAAGCGCTCGCGCATCTCGACCCGAAGACGCTCACGCCGGCGAAACACGGGCTGCTCCTCGTCTCGACGCGCGCGTGGGACTTCCACAAGCACTTCGACGTCCCGACGCAGCGCAAGCTCCTCGACGCGGTCGCGCGCGGGAGCACGCTGCTCGTCTTGCAGCAGGACTACACGTCGGGGCGCTACCCGCTGAACTGGCTGCTCGACCCGCCAAAGCTCGAGAACAAGGCATCGACGACGTTCGATCCGGGCGACGCGGGCGCATCGCTCGGCCTCGAGACGATCGAGACCGCCGACATCCTCTGGCAGCCGTTCGTCGCGGGACGCGGCTGGGAAGTGTTCGGCAACGGCGGCCTCGCGAAGCGCACGTTCGGGAACGGCACGATCTGGATGTGCCAGGCTCGCCTGCTGCAACGGATGCACATCCCGGCGGCGGCGAAGGACCTGCTCGCACTCCTGAAGCTCGGGGGAGTCGACAAACCGGTCGTCATCGTCGACGCCGGCAGCGAGGGCAACCGCTTCGTCACGTCGGTGATTCCGGACTTCCTGAATGCGCACGACATCCCGTTCCTCACGCTCGGCGAGATCATCGCGACGGAGCAAGCGGGCGACGTCACGCAGGTGATCCCCGGCGAGCCGTGGGACGACCGCGTCCTGGAGACGAACGGCCGCGCGCAGCAGAACGCGTGGCTCGAGGCGAAGGTGAAGGCCGCCGCGGCGCGGCCGACGCCGGCGTCGAAGGAGGCGCTGCTCGCGGCGCGAACGGAGCAACGGCGCGAGCTGCTCCGGGGACTTGGCCTCGACCCGGAGCCGGAGCGCACGCCGCTGAACGCGCGCGTCACCGGAACTATCGCGAGAGACGGCTACACGATCGAAAAGGTCGTCTACGAAAGCCGTCCGGGCTTCCTCGTGACTGCGCACCTCTATGCGCCCGACGCCGCGCACGGCGGCGACGGGAGGAAGTTGCCGGTCATCGTGAACCCGCACGGACACTGGGCACACAAGAAGCTCGAGCCGGTCGTGCAGATGCGCGCGATCCAGCAGGCGCTTCATGGCTTCCTCGCCCTCGTCGTCGATTCGCCCGGCTTCTCGTTCGAGGGCGACGCGAAGATCGAGCGGCGCGCCGCCGGCACGCACGATGACCCGAAGCTCGTGCTCGGCTCGTGGAACGCGACGGCCGCGTACGTGTGGGACCTCTCGCGCGGGCTCGACTGGCTCGCGACGCGCGCGGACGCCGACATGACGAAGGTCGGCATCACCGGCACGTCGGGCGGCGGGCTCGCGACGGTGTACGCGTTCGCGGCGGATGAACGATTCACCTGCGCGGTGCCGGTCTGTTACCCGGTGTCGATGGAGGTCGAGCCGCACAACGGCTGCCTCTGCAACCACGTGCCGGCGACGCTGCAGGTCGGCGACCGCGCCGACGTGCTCGCGCTGCGCGCGCCGGCGCCGGTGATGTTGATCGGCGCGGACCAGGACAAGGAGTTCCCGCCCGAGGGCACGATCAAGAGCGGCGCGAAGATCAAAGCGCTGTGGGGTCTCTTCGGCGCCGCGGATCGCGTCGAGTGGCAGATCTTCCACTCGGGGCACGACTACAACCAGCCGATGCGCGAGGCCGCGCTCGGCTTCTTCACGAAGCACCTGAAGGGCGAAGGCGACGGTGCCCCCGTCGCGGAGCTGCCGTGCACGCCGCTCGCCGCGGATGCGCCGGAGGGATTCTGCCTCGGCGAGAACGAGTCGAGCGGGAAGCCGATGCGCGAGTTCGCGCGCGCGAACGTCGAGCGCGCGGCGGCCGCGCCGGCCGCAACGGGAACGTTCGAAGACCTCGCGAAGCTCGCCGGCGGTTTGGCGCTTCCCGTCGACCTCGACCTGAAGGTGCGCGAGGGTCACATCGCGCGCCGCCGCTACGTGACGTTCGCCGTCGAGAACGGGCTGCGGATCCCCGGCGTCCTCGCGCTGCCGGAGTCGCCGCCGCGCGCGGGCGTCGTGCTCGTCGCCGACGGCGGCAAGCGCGCGGCGCTCGAGCGCTTCCCGGTCGCGGAGCTGACGGCGGCCGGCATCGCGTGCCTCGCGATCGACCCGCGCGGGATCGGCGAGCTGTCCGGCCTCGACCAACGCCTCGCGATCTACCTCGGCGCGTCGGTGCCGTTGTGGCAGAGCTTCGATGCGACGCGCGCGGCCGAGGTGCTGCGCTCGATGGGGATCGCGAAGGTCGCCGTGCTCGGTCGCGGGCCGTGCGGCGCACAGGCCGCGCTGTTCGCGGCGTCGATCGACCCGACGCTCGCCGCGGTTGCCGGGCTCGACGGGCTCGAGTCGTGGAGCGACGCCTTCGACGACAAGGTGAACGCGCTCGCGATCCTGCCGCGCGCGGACCACGCACCGTCGCTCGCGGCGTTGCGCGGCGACGTGAAGATGCCGACGCTGTGGTCGTTCCTCGGCAAGAAGTCGGACGACGACGTGGCCGCGTTCGTCGCGCGCGCGCTCGGCGCGAACTGACGGCGCGCGGTCACGCTCCGCGGCGCGCGGCCGCGGCGTCGAGCTGCGCGATCGTGACCGTCTCGCTTTTGCCCGGGAAGCGGTGCGCCTTCCTCCAGCGCAGCTTCACCTTCGCGCCCACCGGCGGGCACGGCGCGGCGTCCGAGCGCGGCACGTCCGCCTCGACGATCTCGCCCGTGTCCTCGAGCTTCACGAGCAGACGCGAGATCGGCCCGCACGCGAGCGCCAGAACCGACGGGAGGGAAGAACGCACAAAGAGGGAGAGTTCCTGCCCGGTTTCCTTTCTCGGTCTTCAGGAATCCATCGAGAAAGCCGTCTTTCGGGTCGGCGCGCTGGATCCGGCGCGTGCTTTTTCGTGCTTGGGCAACCGGCGTTCCCGAGCGGCTCGTCGCGAGACGAACGTGACTTCGACGACGTCGCCGACCGTGGATCGGTCGAGGATCCCCGCGATCGAGTTGCGCACGTCGATCATCAGCATGCGCGGACAGCAGTGCGATTCGTCGGGGCACGAGCACGGCGCATCGGCCGTCTCGCTCGCGCACGAGATCGGCGCGAGCTTGCCGTCGAGGCGTCGCGCGACTTCCCCCACCGTGACTTCGGACATCGACATCGGCCGAGTCGGGCTTTCGGGCGCGGGCTCGCGAGGCGCGGGCGCGGGACGGGTGCGGGCCCTCGCGGCCTCGGTCCGTGTGATTCGGGGAGCGGGGACGGGACCGGCCCCGAACCCGAGGGACGGGACTCGGGCGTTGACGGACGAAACCGCGCGGCGCCGACTCGCCGAGTCGCGGTGTATACTCCCCGGCTTTCTTCGGCCCGGAATCTCAGGTTGGGGCCGGACCGCGCCGATCAGAACCTGACGATCCGCCGGCGCGGATCTTGACCTTCTCGCGCTCGAGGAACCGCATGTCCGATCCGGCCACGAAAGCCATTCCCCAGCACGGCGCGGTGTCGCCGGCTCCGCAGAACGTCGGCGAGGGGTTCAAGAAGGCGGCCTACGAGATGACCGAGAAGGAGCGCCCGACGGGCTCCTTCGCGGGCTTCCGGTTCTTCATGGAGCGCTTCGGCGACATGATGTCCCGCGTCGTCCTCACGGTGCTCTACGTCGTGCTCATCGCGCCCATCGGCGTGATCTACCGCTTCGTCACGGACCCGCTGATGACGCGCTACCCGAAGACGCACTCGAGCTTCGTGAACTGGCACTCCGAGAACGACCGCGTCGAGAAGGCTCGCCAGCAGGGCTGAGCCCTCCGCTCCCCCGATTCGAACGACGAACGCCGAAAGCCGCTTTCCCCATGAACATCCTCGGCCTCTCCTTCTTCTATCACGACTCCGCCGCCGCGATCGTCCAGGACGGCGTCCTGCTCGCGGCCGGCGAGGAAGAACGCTTCTCGCGCATCAAGCACGACCACGGCTTCCCCACCAAGGCGATCGAGTTCTGCCTCCAGCGCGCCGGCATCAACGTCGGCGACCTCGACTATGTCGTCTTCTATGAGAAGCCGTTCGTGAAGTTCGAACGCATCCTCATGTCGACGTTCGCTACCTTCCCGCGCTCGTGGAAGGTGTTCCGCGAGTCGATGCTGACGTGGCTCACCGACAAGCTGTGGA
>CAZOLL010000378.1:0-4738 GCA_964580365.1 uncultured Phycisphaeraceae bacterium | reverse complement strand
CGGTCCCTGAGCGCCCCGCCGCGCGCGCAGGGCTTCGAGCGCGGCGATCGACTCGCGGTCGGTGCGCGGGTCGCAGAGTGCGTGCGTCAGCGCGTCGGCGGCGCTCGGGGCCTGCAGACAGCCGGCGTTCGTGCCGCGCGCTCCGTTCACCGCGCGATCGTCCACGCGCTTCACGTGGCCGTTCGAGCGGCGGTACGAGACGAGCAGCGGCTCCGGCCCGTTCGACTCGAGCGTCACGCCGAACGCGTCCGCGCCGCCGGGGACGACGCGCAGCTCGGTCGAGACGCCGGGACCACTGGACCCGGGAAACGCGGACGCGACCGCGAGCCGCCGCTCGACCCAACCGAGCAAGAGCTCGCCGTGCGCGTCGCCGTTCGCGGCCTCGACGACCACCGCGCGCAGCCGGCGGCCGGCCGCGGCGATCGCGTCGAATCCTTCCGCGATCGACGTGCGCCACGGTTGCAGCCGCTCGAACGAGAGGTCGCGCACGGCGAACCGTCCGCGCGAGTGAAGGTCGAGCATGCGCGCGAGCAACGCGCGCGCGTTCGGGACGCCGCCGGAATCGATGACCAGCGCGTCGAGCACGGGGAACAGGCTCTTCACCGGGGCGGAATCGAGGAGCCGCGCTTCTTGCACCCACAACACGACCGGCAGGTCGGCGACGAGCAGCGGAGACACGAGCGGCGCGACGTCGGCGAAGCGCGCCGGCGCGGCCTTCACCAGCACCTGCTCCTGGCACACGGTCTTGCCCGCGTTGCGGTCGAGCGAGCACAGCGCCGACACCTCCGCGGTGAGTCCGCCGTCCGTGCCGGGGTCGAGGTCGACCAACAGGGTGCGCGCCGGCACGACGGCCGTCGCCTGCGCGATCAGCGTCGCCGCGCGCGCCAGCTCCATGTCGCCGCTCACCGCCGCGATCAGCGTGAGGCCGCACGCGCGCGTGGTGCCCACGCCGCCGTCTTCGGTCGCGTCCGCCTCGCGCCAGAGGTCGGCGAGCGCCTCCGCGATCCGCGCGGGGTCGACCTGGTTCGGGTTCGCGAACGCTTTCAGGTCGGCGGCGCTCACGTCACGGACTCCGCCACTCGCGGCCGTCCTTGCCGAGCATCTCCTCGGACTCGACCGGACCGAATGAACCGGCCGGGTAGCTCGGCAGCGGGTCGACGCGTTTCTCGTTCCAGCGGTCGAGGATCGGCATCACGACGCGCCACGCTTCCTCGGCGATGTCGCCGCGGATGAAGAGCGTCGGGTCGCCGAGCATCGCGTCGAGCAGGAGGCGCTCGTAGGCCTCGGGCAACGCGCCGCCGAACTGCGCGCCGTACTGGAAGTCCATCTTCACGGGCCGCAGCTTGAGGTCGTAGCTCGGTGCTTTCGAAGTGATGCGCATCGCGACGCCCTCGTCCGGCTGGATGCGCAGCGCGAGCACGTTGGTGTCGAACGACGCGGCCTGCCCGTCGCCGAACAGACGGTGCGGGATGTTCTTGAAGAGGATCGCGACCTCGCTGACCTTCTTCGGCATGCGCTTGCCGGTGCGCAGGAAGAACGGCACGCCGGCCCAGCGCCAGTTGTCGACCTCGATCTTCATCGCCGCGTACGTCTCGGTGCGTGACTCCGGGTTCACGCCTGGCTCCTCGCGGTAGCCGGCGACCGCGCGGCCGCCGATCGAACCGGCGGCGTACTGCGCGCGCACGGTGCGCTGGTCGATGTCGCTGGCCTTGTAGGGACGGATCGCGCGCAGCACCTTCTTGCGCTCGTCGCGGATCGCCTCGGCGTCGAGCATCGACGGCGGCTCCATCGCGACCAGGCACAACAGCTGCAGCAGGTGGTTCTGGATCATGTCGCGGAGGGCGCCGGCCTCCTCGTAGTAGGCGCCGCGTCCCTCGACGCCGAGCGTCTCCGCCACCGTGATTTGCACGTGGTCCACGTAGCGGCGGTTCCACAGCGGCTCGAAGATCGCGTTCGCGAACCGCAGGACGAGCACGTTCTGCACGGTCTCCTTCCCGAGGTAGTGATCGATGCGATACACCTCGGATTCGGCGAAGACGGTGAGCAGCTTCTGGTTCAGCGCGCGCGCGCTCGCGAGGTCGCGGCCGAACGGCTTCTCGATGATGATGCGGTGGAAGCCGGGCGCGCCGCCCGTGCCGCCGGCGAGCTTGCGGAGCTGACCGAGCTGGTCGATCACGGGCGGGAACGCGGAGGGCGGCGTCGCGAGGTAGTCGATGCGGTTGCCGGCCGTGCCGCGCTCCGCGTCGATCGTCTTCAGCAGCTCGTGCATCCGCGCCGGCGCGTCAGCTTCGTCGCCGCGGACCCAGTGGACGGCGCGCAAGAACGCCTCGGCGGTCGCGCGCGTGCCGCCCGCGCCGAGCCCCGCCTCGACCGACGGCAGGAGCAGCGCGCGGTAGTCCTCGTCCGTCCCCGGCTCGCGGCCGACGCCGACCAGCGCGAACGACGGGGGCAGGTGCCCTGCCTGAAAGAGTCGGGCGATCGCGGGGACGATCTTCCTGCGGGCGAGGTCGCCGCGTCCGCCGAACAGAAGCAACGCGAACGGCTCCGGGCGCCGCGCGGAGCGGGCGCTCTCCCGGAAGGGGTTGTCCGGGATCGACTCGTTCATGGGGGCGCCTCCGAACGCGCCGAGCATAGGAAGGGGGGCGATCGCCCCGATCTGCATCCTTCTTCATCGTCGAAAACCCCGCCCAAACCTGCGCGTCGTGACCCGGCGGTTGCGCGGGCCAACTTGACACATCCCCGCGTCCGGAATACCCTCCCGACGATCCGAAAGTCTCCGTGCGCGCTCGCTTCGGTTCGCTCCCAACGTCGCACTCGAGTGAATCGAACCACGACCAAAGCCCGTGATCGGCGATCGTCACTGCCCAGCACGACCGCCGTCCCCGCGTCGCGAGCCCAGAGTCGAACGCGCGCGTCGACTGCCGTCCGCCCCAGAGAGGACAACGCATGTTCCCGACGTCCCGCCCCCTCGCGAACGCGACCGCCCTGTTCTGCGTGCTCGGTCTCGTACCCGCCGCGCTCGCGCAGGCGACCAACAACCAGTGGGTGACCTACCAGAACGACACCGCCACCCGACTGCCGGGCCTGACGACCGTCGTGTCGAGCGGCTCGATCGAGTCCGACATGGACGCGGGCGACCTCGACCTAGACGGCTGGCTCGACGTCGTGATCGTGCGCAAGCAGCCGACCAGCCTCCCGGGCAAGAAGTCGAACGTGCTGCTCCTGAACAACATCCCGAACACCGGCGCGTTCGTCGACGTCACCGCAACCAAGGCGAACACGTCGACCTTCGCGGGCAGCAACGGGATGCTCGATCTGACGGACGACCGCGACGTCGACGTCGCCGATCTCAACAACGACGGCAAGCTCGACTTCATCACGACGGTCACGCTGTCGGACGGCAGCGCGAAGTACATCTCGCACCCGCGCGTTTACAAGAACCTCGGGTTCGCCGGTGACGGCTCTTGGCTCGGCGTGATCTACGTCGAGACCGCGATTCCCCAGCTGATGTCGAACTTTTCAGTCGCCGCCGACCCGCGCTTCTGCGAGGGCGACGTCGCCGACGTCAACGAGGACGGCTTCCTCGACGTGTACTTCGTCGACTACGACGACACGGAGACCGGCATCCTCGAGACCCCCCTCGACGACTACGACGACCGCCTGCTCATCAACGACGGCGCCGGCAACTTCAGCGACTCGGTGGACACGCGCATGTCGTCTTCGCAGCGCGTCTCGGCGTTCGGCGTTTCGTGCGCGCTCGCCGACTTCAACGGCGACAACCACGTCGACATCATCAAGGACACGACGCTCGGCTCCCCGCTCGACGTGCGCATCATCTACAACAACCCGGCGAACATCGGGAGCTTCAAGCAGTTCAACGGCGGCAACCAGACCTGGCAGAGCGTCGGCTCCGGCCAGCCCTACGGCGTGAAGGACGTCGACCTGAACCAGGACGGCCGGCTCGACATCATGGTCGCCGACGACTCGCTCGACCGGTATCGACTCAACACGGGCAACGACGTCTTCGGCAAGGCGACGTTCGGCGCGCTCACGAGCTACCAGTTCGTCAGCTCGGCCGGCGACGACACGTTCGCGAACGACAACTATGCGTTCGACCTGGACGGCGACGGCTGGAACGACGGACTCGTCGCCGACTTCGACAAGGACGTGAGCGGCTGCGAGCGCCGGTTGCACATCTATCACAACACCACGCCGCACACGGTCGGCGGCACCGTGACGATGCTCGAGGAAGCGGAGTTCACCGGCACGAGCGGCTGGAAGGGCGTCGTCGGCATGACCGCGAGCAACATGCAGGGCACGTACGACGTCCTCGTTCGCGACTTCGACAACGACGGCGACCTCGACATGATCCTCGCCCGCTGCGCGGGCGGCTCCTACTGGACCAACACGAAGTTCAGCTACACGTGCCAGACGGACATGGGCCTCGGCAACGGCGGCGGCACGCTGACGGCGTGCGGCGGCGCGCTCACCTCGGGCCACGCCTCCATCCTCGAGCTCTCCGGCGCGCCGGCCGGCGGCATCGCGCACCTCTTCGCGGGCTTCTCGTGGACGCCGACGCCGATCCCCTTCACGGGCGGCGGTCAGCTCGGCCCGTTCGCCTACTCGCTCTACCTCCCGCTGCCGGTGAACGGCATCGGCGGGTTCGCCTTCAACATCCCGGGCGGCGGAGTGCCGGGCGCCGTGAGCCTCTACATCCAAATGGTCACCACCACGATCG
>CAZOLL010000377.1:1845-4745 GCA_964580365.1 uncultured Phycisphaeraceae bacterium | reverse complement strand
CCGCAGCGTCTCGCGAATGACGTGCTCGGGCCGGACGTCGCAGCCGAACAGCTTGCCAGCGACTCGCGCGACTTCCACACGCTGTTCCGCCGGCGTGCCCGGCCCCGCGAGCGTCGCCGACGTGCCGACGCATTGCAGTCGCTCCGCATGCATCGCTTCGCGAACTCGGCGCACGAGCATCGCGACGTCGGCCCCTTGCCGCCCGCGATACGTGTGCAGTTCGTCGAGCACGAGGAATCGCAGGCCGCGCGCGGCCTCGACGAGGCGCTTTTCCCGTTCGCCCCGCGTCAAGATCAACTCGAGCATCACGTAGTTCGTGAGGAGGATGTCGGGGCGCGCAGAGATCACCCGCTCCTTCTCCTCGTCGGACTCCTGCCCGGTGTAGCGCGCGAAGGTCACCAGCCGCTTCGCCGCCGCCGCGCGGTCGCCGAGGAACTTCTCGAGCTCCTTCTCTTGGCTGTTCGCAAGAGCGTTCATCGGATACACGACGATCGCGCGGATGCCCTTGCCGCTCCCCTCGCGGAGCACGTGATCGACGATCGGGATGATGTATCCGAGGCTCTTGCCAGAGCCCGTTCCCGTCGTGAGCACGTAGCTCGCGCCGCCCTTCGCGGCGCGAATCGCATCGACTTGGTGGCGATGCAGTCGGAGCAGAGAGCCCTTCGAGTGCTCGCTCTTCTTTGCGCGGAAGATCTCGAGACACTTCGAGTGAAGAGCATCTGCTTTGACGAGTTCTTCGAGCGTTTCGCCGCGCTCGAAACTCGGGTTCATCTGGACGAGCGGGTCGGGCCAGAGCTCGCCGTCGCCGAACGCCCGTTCGACGATGCTCGACAAGCGGGGATCGCGGATGCGGATGAAGCTGCGGACGTAGCCCGAGTAGTCGGCGATCAGGCGCTCGCGCAGCTCGAAGACGTTCATGGACGGCAAGCCCCCGGCATTACTCCCGCTCGAGGGCGCAGTCTACGGGAGCCGCGCGCGGTGGGAAGTCGGTCGGGGTCGGGCCGCAGGCCTCTGAGGAATCGCCTCCCAATCAATGTCGCCGCCTCCATCGCCTCCAGCTCGCCGCTCGCGAACGCCCCAGTTGCCAACCCGCCCACGCCCGCTACCGTCGCCGACATGAATTCGCTCCTCCCGATGATCTCGTTCCAAGCGGTCGCCGGCGAGCGCACGCTCCTGAAGACGCGCACGATCGTCGTCGTGAAGCCGCAGCGGCTCCCGGGCAGAATCGACGCCCTCGTGAAGTCCGGCTGCCGCGACTCGCCGTGCGACTGCGGGCGCGTGGTCTCCCACGCTCGGAGGGCCGACACGGCGGACGAGGACCGGGCCGCGAACCGCTTCGGTTGGGAGCTGGCCCAGTTCCTCCGGCACTCCGCGGAGACGACGCCGCGCGGCGCGGCGAAGCGCGACGATTCCGGCGAGCCCGCGAAGCCGGAGCGGCCGAACCGCAAAGGCCCGAAGCGCCGCCGCCCCACGCCGGCCGCGGCTCCGCGACCGAAGGCGCGGCCGAAAAAAGCTCCGCCCGCGGACGCGCGCTGCGGACTGTGCGGGAAGTCGGAGAAGCTGCGCCGGACAGAGTGCTGCGGTCACTGGATCTGCGACGACCAAGAGAACTACCGTCTGTTCTCCTTCGAGCGGAACTCGTGCGACCGGAACCACCAGCGCCTCACGCTGTGCGCCTCCCATCATCAGGAAGAGCACGAGGGCCGCTGGCAGGACTGCGCCAAGTGCCGCGAGCTGTGCGAGCCCGAGATGGTCGCGTGGTTCGGCACGAACGAATACAACTTCGAGAAGATGCCGAACCCGCCGAAGTTCCGGCCGACGTTCTGCTCGCGCTGCCACCGCCGCATCGTGCTCTCCGCGGAGAGCTACTCCACCGGTCCGCGCGGGTACCGCTGCCTCGAGTGCGGCCCGGGCGAACGCTAGTCCGAGCCGCTCTTCGAAGCGTCAAACCCGACCTCGCCATTCGAGTCGTTCCCGACGGCTCGGCGCTCGTCGTCGGCGGAGCGCGGCGATCTCGCGACCGCGCCGGTCAGCCTGCGGATCAATCGCACTGTCGAGCACCGCGCCAGAGCGGACGCCTGGGACCCCGGATTCCATCGCGCGGTGATCGACATGCCGGGATCCCGACGGCGAACCCCATCAGCTGCGCCTCACGTATGCGATCCCGTCCCCGGCGCACGGAACGTTCCTGCGTGGCCGAATTCCGTGAAGGACTGCAGCCCTCCGTCCACTGCGAGTTTGCGACCGCGCCGGCGGATCCTGCACACCAGACTCCGTCACCGCACGGCGCGCGCATCGTCGGAGTCGGCGAATCACGATCGATTCCCATGCGCGCTGCGCGACGAACCGCGGAGGGCGTCATGGACGAATCGGAGAATCCATTGAGCAAGTTGACCCACGACGACATCGCGCGGCTCCCCGTCGCCGAGCGCGTCCGCCTCATGGATCTCATCTGGGAAACCCTGGTGGATAAACCGGAGGCTCTCCCGGTGTCGCCCGAACAACTGGCGGAGATTCGCCGCCGGTTGGAGGAACACCACGAGGATCCGAGCACGGCGATTCCATGGGAGGAGTTCTTGGACCAGCTCCAGCGCGACATTCGCTGATCCTCCTTCTGAACGTTGCGCAGGACATCCGCGCCGCGCATCGGTGGTGTCGGGATCAGGATTCGGCACTGGGCCGCGCCTTCGCTGTCGTGATCGCCGCGGTGCTCCGCACGAGTCGCGACCCGCGGGTCTGGCCGCACCGACCCTGAGCCGCGTCGTCCGGCCCGGGTCAAGATCGGAGTCGGCCGCCCCCCCCACCCCACCCCCAACGCCCGCCCCGGTGCGACCCCCCCCCCCCCCCCCGACACACGCGCGGACGGGACCCAGGAGTGGGTGGCGCCGGGGGGCCGCGCG
>CAZOLL010000377.1:1008-1835 GCA_964580365.1 uncultured Phycisphaeraceae bacterium | reverse complement strand
ACCCACCCGACCCCGATCGCGCGCCGCGTTCCTCGCCCTCCGCCCCCCACGTACCCTCGCGCGATCGGACCCCGGATGTGCTTCGCGCCGGCGGCCGGCGCGAACTCTTGCTCGCCACCGTCCTGTGAGGAGACCTTCATGTCGTCGTGCATTCGCTTGGCGCGGTGGGTCCCGCTCTTCGTCGCAACGTCGCTGCTCTCATTTTCCGCACGCGCATTCGCCCAGTGCGGTCCCGACGGATTCAGCGGCCCTTGCTGCACCGGCGCCGTTCCGACGCTCCCGACATTCCCGAAAGTGCAGCTCCCCGGCTCGAGCATCTGCTGGAACGGCTGCCTCGCCGCGAACCAGTTGCCTTCGATCGTCGATGGGTCGGCGCCGGCGGCGATCAACTGCACGGAGTCCATCAGCTACCTGACGATCACGGACGGCGGCACGGGGCTGCCGGTCATGGCCGGCGTCCTGGTGCTCGACTACACGCGCACGTGGAACGAGATCGACCCGGCCGGGAACGTGCACCAGGTCTGGCGCTTCGTCGCGAAGGCCGACGTCGCGACGGTCACGAGCGGCTCGGTGTGGCCGTGCCACGCGCCGGCGTGCATCCAGCCGGTCGGTCCTCAACAGAACGCGTTCTACTACGGCTACGTCGACTACTCCCACTCGTGCGTGAGCGGCGCGAACTTCGAGAGCTCGATCGTGCTGCACCACGCCGCCGACTTCTTCATCCACCGGCCCGGGCTCTCGAGCGCCCCCGGCGTGTTCCACCCGAACGCGTCGTACGCGATCGTCGCGCCGCACAGCTCGACGCAGATGTTCCTGCCGTCGAACAG
>CAZOLL010000377.1:0-998 GCA_964580365.1 uncultured Phycisphaeraceae bacterium | reverse complement strand
GGCGCTGCTGCCCATCGCGGCGCCGCCGGTGTCGCCGTCGAACAGCCCGGCGCCGCAGGGACCGATCTTCTTCGACGCCACGCGAGACTTCGGCTCGCTGGTTCCGCCGTTCTGCTTGACGTCCGACCCGATGCTGAGCGGCCAGGTCACCACGTTCGGCGGCTTCTGCCTCACGACGCTCGCGAACGGACCGAAGCAGCACTGGCTGCGCAGCGTCGCGGGACAGGGCGCATGCTTGAACACTTCAGGCCAGAACGGCAGCTTCCAGTCGGTCGCGCTGAACTTCCCGACTCTGCCGTGGTTTCACCTCGTCAGCGCGAGCATCGGCCAGTGGACCAACCCGAACGTCTGGCCCGGCAATGAACGCGCGTGGGTCGACGAGGGCGTGTTCATCCACCAGAACGTCTGCACCGGCAACTGGGTCAACGTGAACTATGGCGCGACGACCAAGGACGGGTGGCAGATCCTGCACCCGGTGCTGCTCACGACGTTCACCGACCTCGCGGACAACTACAACGCGCCGCTGTTCGGACCTTATCCCGGACCGATCGTCGGAAACGTGAAGCTGTCGACGAAGCTGATCTACGTGACGCAGCCGTAGGGCGCGCGCACCGCGACGAGGGCAGGGCGGGGACGGAGACCTGGAGAACCGGGTGACCGGACGCCCGGCAAAAGGGGCCCGAACGACGCGACCCGGGGACCCGCGAACCGAGACCGGAGACCCGAGACCGGGCAACCGGTTCTCCGGTCGCGGGTCTCCTGTCTCTGGTCACCGGGTCACGGCGTTCAGGCCCCGGTTGCCAGTCCTCCGGTCGGCCGGTTCTCGTGTCCCCGTCCCGCGCGTCACTTCCGCATCGCGATCAACCGAAACGACGTCGCCACGAATCGGTCGCCCTCCACCTTCCCCACGACCCTCGCCTTGCGCACTGCATTGCAGAATCCGTCCTTCGCGTGCGCGTCGCCGTGATCGTCCAAGGTCGTGCCGTCGACGAAGTACG
>CAZOLL010000376.1:0-4756 GCA_964580365.1 uncultured Phycisphaeraceae bacterium | reverse complement strand
GCGCGGCCATCGAGCGGGAGAGCAAGCGATGAAGCGCAAGACGAAGCGCGAACTGGAGCAGGCCGTCGTGAGGGCGGCGGTGCGGTGGTTCGGGATATGGAACGCGGAGCCGATGTGCGTCGAGAACACGATTCTCTGGCGTCGCATCCGCGCCTACCTCCGCGCCACGCAGAAGCCGAGGAGCAAGCGATGAGCGCCCCTGACCCGACGCGCGAGGCGCAGGTGTTGAGCCTGCGGGAGGCGGCGCACCGACTGATCGAGCAATCACGGCACGAGGTCTTCATGGACAACCGCAGGCGTGTGTCCGAGGAGAACTGGTGCGCGCTGCGTGACGCCCTCGCGGCCGACGAGGAAGAGCGGAAAGAGATCGTCGCGGTGCTGCGGGAGGCGCGCGACACGATCGTCACAGACGGTGATCGCTGCTCCGACCCGGCGTGCGGGTGTGGGGGCATTCCGCAGATCGTGCCGCGACTTTCCGCGCTCCTTCGCCGCCTGGAGGCGCGCGATGCCTGACCCCTTCACCTGCGCGTGGTGCTGTGAGCCCGAGGACGATCATCCCCACTCGGGGCCGTCTGGCCGCACCTGTCCCGTGACCGGCGACGAACTGTGCATCTCGTGCGCGGCGGTCGCGCACAGCCCGCTCTCCGATGACGTGCTGAGGAGGAATCGACGATGACCCCGGACCCCAAGCCGATCGAGGACGACGTGAGCAAAAAGAAGTTCACCGTGACGGTGTGCGCTCCGATCCGTTGGGAATGTCGCGTCCCCGTGCTCGCCAAGAATCGGCGCGAAGCGCAGGACCTCGCGGAGCAATGGTGCCGCGAAAACATGGATCTGTTCTTCACGCAGGGACAGCCGACGCAAGACCCCGATGCCGATGAGTTCGAGTCAGGCGAATGCGAACAGGAGTGACCCAATGACCCCGGACGCAAACGCGCTCGATGTGGTGGAGATAGTGCGATGAGAACAGATGTGTACGTCTTCTGCGATCTGTGTGGCAATCGCGTGCCAGATAGCTGCGCTCGCAAGGAAGTGACTCTTCACAAGTACGGCCCACAGATTGAGGAAATCATTTGCTCGGACTGTGACCACAGCGAGCGCCACGAACGACTGTGCGACAACATGTCGAAAGGCACCCATGACCGCTGACGAGATCAAGAGCCTTCGAGCTGCGGCGAAGCGCGCGCTCGATCACCTACAGAAGTCGCCGCGGCTTCGCGGTGAGTATGACGATGACAGAATCGCTCTTCATAAAGTAATCGAGATCCTCGACCGCGTTCAGCGCGTCGAGGCGGAGAATGCGAGGCTGCGGGTCGTGGCGGAGAAGGCGCGTCTAGTTGCCGTACAAGGCCATCACATCGACCGCTGTGCAATCCGCCTTCACGGTAATCCAAAGGAGTGTGATTGCGCGATGGGAGAGTTGCGTGCCACGCTCTCTACTGGAGATCACTAATGTTTGGTCAGTGGGTCGAATGCACGAGGTGTCACGCATCCTTCGTGACGCTTGAGAGGCATACATGCGAGCCGCACCTACCGGTATCCGACGACGATCTTGCCGAGGCGAGAAAACTGTGCTCGGACCCGCCGCCGCCAACGTGGAGTGTTGCGGAGTCTGATCGGATTGCCGGTTGTCGTGGCGTCATGCCCCGACTCATCGCAGAAATCGAGAGGCTCCGCGCGATCGTGAAAGTTGCGAAGCGAGCTGTGGACATGCTTCCGCTTCATACCGGCGAAGAGCTTCGCAAGCACGCAGCAGAATGCTGGAGCTGCGACTTGAAGGTCGATCTTCTTGAAGCCCTCGCCGCCCTCGAAACGCGGAAGGAGGAGTGAGCAATGGACACCCGTTACCCGCACGAGATCGTCCCTGAGAGCGAGATTCCGGCGGCGGATCTCAAGCTCTTTCGCAAGCTCACGCCGCACGAGTTCAACGAACTTCGCGGGAAGAGCGCCGAGGAGCGCGCGGCGTGGTTGCGTCGAGAGCGCGTTCGCGAGATTTTGGCAAAGCCGCTCGCGGAGCGAACCACGGTCGATCGACTCATCCTCTCGCAGGCGGGGATCTCCAATGCCTCGCAGTGAGACGCGCCACGCGCCTGACATCTTCGAGGACATCGACGCGCGCTTGCCACTGATGAAGCCGGATCGGCTGCCGCGAATCGCTGTCTTCTTCCCGCGACGAAAGCCGGTCGAAGTCTTGCTGACCGTCCGGTTCGACCCAACTCAGCAGGCAGTGGATGAACTCTTCGACTCGATCTTTCACGCGATGGAGCACGCGAACAAGCGGCTCGCCGAGGACATCGAGCGCGCGCGTCGCAAGCGCGGCAAGAGCGGCACGCGGTGGATGGAATGAAGATCCGCGCAACCGAACGCTTCTTCGGCGCGCGCGTGATCGGCCTACTGCCCAGTCACGACCTGATCGAACACGACCCGACCGTCCGCGTCGTGCAGCTCGATGGTCAGCAGCTCCGTCGCGTTCCTGGGGTGCGGTCCGACGAACTGAACGTGCCACTTCTCGCCCGCCTTCTTGATGTACGCGATCAAGTCGAGGTTGATCGCCCGATCGTTCGAGAGCTTCAGAAACCGAGCCATCGCGAATCTCCACGCGGGCACCATCGCCCGATCCGCGCACTGCACCGGCACCGAAGTTCGCGTCAAGGAAGTTTCGCGCGGAGGTCGTCGTGGTGACGCTTCGCGCAGCCGACCTCTTCTGCGGCGCCGGCGGCACGTCCACCGGCCTGTACCGCGCGTGCGATCGCCTCGGCGCGAAGCTCGAGCTGTTGGCCGTCAACCACTGGTCGACCGCGGTCGAGACCCACGCGAAGAACCATCCAGCCGCGCGGCACCTGTGTGCGTCACTCGACTCGCTGAACCCGCGCGACGCGGTGCGCGGTCGGCTCGACCTGCTGGTCGCGTCGCCGGAGTGCACGCATCACTCGGCCGCACGCGGCGGCAAGCCGATGAACGACCAGTCGCGCGCGTCGGCCTGGTGCGTCGTGCGGTGGGCCGAAGCGCTGTTGCCCGAGACGATCCTGGTCGAGAACGTCCGCGAGTTCCGGACGTGGGGCCCGCTCGGCGCGAACGGCCGACCGTTGAAGCGCCGTGCCGGCGAGACGTTCGACGCCTGGATCGGCGCGCTCCGCTCGCTCGGCTACACCGTCGACACGCGTCTGCTGAACGCCGCCGACTTCGGCGAGGCGACGACGCGCACGCGACTGTTCGTGGTGGCGCGCCGCGGTCGCGGTCCGGTGCCGTGGCCGTCCCCCACGCACGCGCGCGGCGGGAGCGCCGAGCTGTTCGGGAAGCGCGGCGCGTGGCGTCCCGCCCGCGAAGTCATCGACTGGTCGATCGAGGCGCCGTCGATCTTCGGTCGGAAACGCCCGCTCGCACCGGCGACGCTCGCCCGGATCGCCGAGGGCCTGCGGCGGTTCGGTGGTGATGCAGCTGAGCCGTTCCTGGTGCTGCTGCGTGGGACCGGGACGGCGCGCAGTGTCGAAGTTCCGGTGCCGGCCCTCACCGCAGGCGGCGAGCATGTCGGACTCGCGCAGCCATTCGTTCTGCAGCAGCAGTCGGGCGGCGTCGCGCGCGCCGTGTCGGAGCCGATCCCCCCCCGCGCGACCAAGGGCGCGGTGTCTCTGGTCGAGCCCGTCAACGTGCCGTTGATGGGCGAGCGCGCCGGCCCGCGGCCGCGCCCGCGTGACGTTCGCGATCCGTTGCCGACCGTCACGACGCGCAACCCGATCGGGCTGGCGCAGCCGTTCGTCCTGCCGGTGACGCACGGACGCGACTCGAGCCGCCGCGCGCGCTCGGTCGAAGGGCCGCTCCCGACCATCACCAGCGCGAACCGCGGCGAGCTCGGAATCTGCGAGCCGTTCCTGGTCCCCTACTACGGCACAGCTCGGCCGCGCGACGTGAGCGCACCGGTGCCGACGCTGACGACGAAGGATCGGCTCGGCCTGGTCGAGCCCGGCGCGCAGCTCGACATCCGGTTCCGAATGCTGCAGCCCCACGAGCTCGCGCGCGCGATGGGCTTCCCCGACGACTACCGATTCGCCGGCAATCGCGGCGACGTCGTCCGGCAGATCGGGAACGCCGTCAGCGTCACGCTGGCGGAGGCGCTCTTCACGGCGCTGCTGGCCGGGAGAGCGGCGTGATGCGCAGCAGCTCGGCAGTGATGATCCGGTCGAGGCCGACGGCGGCCCTGACGTCGCCGCGAAGGCGAACGCTCGCGTCGTGCGCACGTCCCGCCATGAGCGGTTCGAACGCGGCGCCCCGCGGATGGATGGGGAAGAAGTTCGGCGTCGAACGGCTGGGGGTCGGATTGCTCATCGCTCCTCGAAGTAGAGCGTGCGGTCATGGCGACGCAATCCCGACGAGCCGCTCCCGGAGCGAGCGATGATCCCCTCCGCCGGCGACCTCCTCCTCGTTCACCGCCGCCGCACGTGGCGCAGCTTCTTCGCCGGCCCGCTCGGCGCGTTGATCTCGTGGTCGATCCAGCGGACGACGCGCTCGCGCTGGAACCACGTCGCGATCGTCGCGGACGACGGCGACCTCGACCTCGGCCGGCACATCATCGCGACGTGGGGACCGAACCTGATCGAAGCGGAGTGGACGGGCGTTCGACGCTCTGGCCCGACGTGTTACCTCGACCAGCGCGTGCACGCCGTCGGGATCGTGCGCTGCCCCGAAGGCATCGACCGCGCGGCCGTCGTCGCCTTCGCCCGCGCGCAGCTCCGCGCCCGCTACGACCGCAAGCTCATCG
>CAZOLL010000375.1:0-4760 GCA_964580365.1 uncultured Phycisphaeraceae bacterium | reverse complement strand
CCCCCGCCGGCGCGGGCCCCCCCCGGGCCGCCCGGCCCCCGCCGGCCCCCGCACGAGGGGGGGTCACTGACCATCGCCGCCGGGGGGTTGGCCGTTGGCTTTTGTGCCCGCGCGCGGCAACCTCGCTGGCGGTCCATGCGAGTCGTCACCGATGCCGTCGTCTTGCGGGTCGCTCCCCACTCCGAGTCGAGCCAGATCGTGCATCTGCTCACCTCGGGCGAGGGGCGGGTCACGGCGCTCGCGCGGGGCTCGATGCGGGAGAAGAGCGCCTACGGCGGGGCGATCGACCTCCTCACGCTGGGCAAGGCCGACCTGACCCGGCGCAAGCCGACCGACCTCGACCTCCTGCACGCCTTCCGCATCACCGACCCCCTGCGAGGCCTGCGCCAGAGCCTCCCGCGCTTCGCCGCCGCGTGCCACGTCCTCGAGCTGGTGCTCGAGTTCGCGTGGCCGCGCGACCTCGAGGCGCGGATGTTCGATCTCGTGGCGCCGACCTTGCGCGCGCTGTGCGAAGCGGACGAGAGCGAGGTCATCGAGACCTGGCTCGCGGCGTTCTCGGCGCGGTTGCTCGCGCGGACGGGTTTCGCGCCGCGCCTCGACGCCTGCGTCGAGTGCGGGCGCGGCGACCTCACGGGCGCCACGGCGTTCTCGATCGCGCGCGGCGGCGTCCTGTGCCCGAAGTGCGCGGCCGCCGGCGCGAGCAAGACCGCGCGGTCGTTGTCGCCCGCGGCGCTGCAGTTGTTGCGCCGCACGTTTGGCGAGGCGCGCGCGGACGGCGCGTCCTTGACCGGCCCCGACGTCACCGCGGGCGCCGTCCACGAGGCGCGCGCGGCGCTCGATCGATGGTTGGAGGCGCGGCTCGAGCGTCCGCTCGCGACGCGCCGCTTCCTCGGCGAGGAGGCGCGTCGTGCCGAGTGACTGCGCGCTCCGTTCGTTCGTCGTCGCCGGCGCCGCGGCTCTTGCGGTTGCGTGCTCGACCGCGCCCGAGATCGACGGGCGCAAGGCGAACGAGTGCACCACGGAGGAGATCGCGAAGGCCGCGCAAACGAGCTTCGAGGCCAAGGACTGGCCGCGCGCCGCGGACCTCGCCGAGTTCCTGCTGAAGAACCGCTTCAAGTCCGACCAGGTCGAGACCGCGCGCTGGATCGCCGCCGAGTCGCGCTTCGAGAACCAAGAGCTGCCCGAGGCGTTCATCCACTACCAGCGGCTGATGGACGAGAACCCGTTCCACCGGCAAGCGCCGCTCGTCGTGAAGCGCGTGTGGACGATCGGCAAGACGCTGGTCGAGGAGGACGCGAAGGTCTTCACCGATTTCTCGGCGCGTCACGACGTCGGCATCGAGGCGCTGAACTTCCTCGTCACGCGCTTCCCGCGCTCGGACCTCGCCGACGACGCGTGGAAGGAGCTCGCGGAAGCGTTCGCCGCCGATGCGAGCTGGCAGTCCGCGGCCGACAGCTACGAGCGCCTCGCGCGCGACTACGCCGACTCCGAGTGGGTGGACCTGGCGCTGTACAAGGTGGCCGGCGCGTACCGGGCGCAGTCGCGCGGAGGCGATTACGACGTCGACCCGCTTCTCCGTTCGCACGCCGCGCTCGACCGCTACCTGTCGAGGCTTCCCGACGGCAACTTCGTCAAGAGCGCGAAGGACGATCGCGCGGCGCTCGAGCGCGAGATCGGGCAGCGCGAGCTCGAGATCGCAGAGTTCTACCGGGCGCGCGGCAACGAGGACGGCCGCCTCACGCACATCGCGAACGCGGCGGCGCGCTTCCCCGACACGCCCGAGGCCGAGACGGCGCGCGCGCTTCTCGCCGAATTGGGAGCGACGGCCGACGTGAACGCCGCCGACTTGTTGAAGCCGCGCGCCGACCGCCCGCCGTGGCGACGCGGCCCCGCGACCGGTGCGACGCCCGGCTCCGAGTCTCCGGCGGACGCTCCCGGAGCGAAACCGGCGAAACATTGAGCGCGATCGCGGTCCGCGAACGGGACCGGCCGGCGCCGGAAGCGGTTGGTAGGATGCCCGCCGCTCTCCACCGCACTCGGAAGCCAATGATCCGGAACCTCGTCCCGACCGGCCGCCGGCTCGCTCTCGCCGCCACGCTTGCGCTCGTCTCCGCGGTCTCCGGCTGCGCCGGTTACACGAACGATCCGCTCTTCCCCGCCGGCGCGCGCAACATCTGCGTGCCGGTCTTCGAGAACGACACGTTCTTCCGCGCGATCGAGTTCGACCTGACCCGCAGCGTGTGCGAAGTCCTGCGCCAGCGCCCGGGCATCCACGTCACCTCGCAGGAAACCGCCGACATCATTCTCGTCGGCCGCATCACCAACCTGGACCAGAAGGTCTTGTCCCTCGGCCACTCGGAATCGGTCAAGGAGAGCTCCGCGACGACCGAAGTGGAGTGCGAGGTGGTCGATGCCCGGACCGGAAAGAAGCTCAAGAAGTTCAAGTCGAGGGAGAGCGTGCCGTTCGTTCTCGCGAGCGGTGAAGGATTGCAAACCGCGCAGCAAGCCACCTACTACGACCTCGCGCGCAAGATCGTGGAGGAGCTGGAAGCCGACTGGTGATGCGCGGCGCGCTCCCGGAGACACACCCAAGTGAATCAGGAACCGACGAAGGATCCGGGCCGCCCCGGCGGACGTGAACCGGAACGGGGCAAGCGTCCCCGCTCCGGCGTCAACACGATGATGACGGCGCTCATCGTCGTGTTCGTGCTGCTCCTCCTCATCAACGTGTTCGGCGACGGCTCCGGTCTGACGAGCCGCCCGAAGACATTCGACCAGGTCGAGTTCACCGAGAAGCTGTACTCCGGCCAGGTGAAGAGCATCGAGCAGGAGGGCGACCTCCGGCTCACCGGCGAGCTCACCAGCTCGGACCCGAAGAACGCGGAGCACTTCGTCGTCGACTTCCCGCCGGGTGTGCTCGCGACGCGCTACCCCGAGATCAGCAAGATCGCCGCTGCCGAGTTCGGCTCGAGCATCCCGGGCGCGAAGTTCCTCGAGCAGCTCGAGAAGGACCGCATCTTCGTGCAGGACGCCTACGTCCTGAACTCGCAGGCCATGGGCTCCGGCCTGTGGGCCGCGTTCGACAACCCGGACGACTCCGGCGCGCGCCGCGGCGGCACGAAGTACTGGGAGATCAAGGCGGGCGGCAGCGGCGAGAGCGCGGTCGACCTCAACAAGCTGCAGCTCGCGATCTCGAAGAAGCAGCCGAACCTCGCGATCCGCACGATCTCCGCCGCGAAGCCCGACGCATTGAAGGCGACGCAGCCGAACACCTTCCTCACGCAGCTCCTCGTCACGGTCGCGCCGTGGCTCATCATCATCGGGCTGTTCTGGTTCTTCCTGATGCGGCAGATGCGCTCCCCGGGCGGCGGAGGCGGAGTCCTCTCGTTCGGCCGCAGTCGCGCGCAGCTCATCACGAAGGAGAAGAGCAACGTCACGTTCAACGACGTGGCGGGCGTCGACGAGGCGAAGGAAGAAGTCCGCGAGATCATCGAGTTCTTGAAGAACCCCGCGCGCTTCTCGCGCCTGGGCGGCCGCATCCCGCGCGGCGTGCTGCTGGTCGGCCCGCCGGGCACCGGCAAGACGCTGCTCGCGAAGGCGATCGCCGGCGAGGCGAACGTGCCGTTCTTCTCGATCTCCGGCTCGGACTTCGTCGAGATGTTCGTCGGCGTCGGCGCGTCGCGCGTGCGCGACCTGTTCCGCCAGGCGCGCGAGCACTCGCCCTGCCTCGTGTTCCTCGACGAGATCGACGCCGTCGGCCGAAAGCGCGGCTCGGGCATGGGCGGCGGCCACGACGAGCGCGAGCAGACGCTGAACGCGATCCTCGTCGAGATGGACGGCTTCGACACCGACGAGGGAATCATCCTCGTCGCGGCCACCAACCGCCCCGACGTGCTCGACCCGGCGCTCTTGCGCCCCGGGCGCTTCGACCGCCAGATCACCGTCGGCTTGCCCGACGTGAAGGGCCGCGAGGCGATCCTCCGCGTCCACACCAAGAAGGTGAAGATCGCGCCGAACGTCGACATGATCCACCTCGCGCGCGCGACGCCCGGGTTCTCCGGCGCAGAGCTGGCAGCGATGGTCAACGAGGCCGCGCTGATCGCGACCCTGAAGAACAAGGACTCGGTCGAGCTGGACGACTTCGAGGAATCGCGCGACAAGGTGCGCTGGGGCCGCCAGAAGAAGAACCGCGTGATGGAGGAGAAGGACCGCCGGGTCACCGCCTACCACGAGGCCGGCCACGGCCTGGTCGCGCACTTCATCCCCGAGGTCGAGCCGCTGCACAAGATCACGATCATCCCGCGCGGCGTGTCGCTCGGCGCGACGATGATCCTCCCGCAGCGCGACCGCTACAACGAGAAGAAAAAGGAGATCCTCGGATACATCTCGTTCGCCTACGGCGGACGCAGCGCCGAAGAGATCCTGTGCGACGACATCTCGACCGGCGCCTACGACGACATCAAGCGCGCCACCGAGCTCGCGCGCATGATGGTCTGCCAGTGGGGCATGTCCGAAGCCGTCGGCCCGATCTCCTACGTCGAATCCGGTGAGGCCGCGTTCCTCGGGCAGGACTTCACGCGTTCGAGCGCGCACTCCGAAGCGATGGCGATCGAGATCGACCGCGAGGTGAAGCGCATCCTCACCGAGTGCCACGAACGCGCGCTGAAGATCCTCACGGACCACAAGGACGCGCTGCTCCGCGTCGCCGACGCGCTGATGCGCTACGAGACGATCACCGGCGCCGAGGTCGCCGCGCTCGT
>CAZOLL010000374.1:0-4774 GCA_964580365.1 uncultured Phycisphaeraceae bacterium | reverse complement strand
GAACGAACCAAACGACGACTACCTGTGGGACCGCAGCGGAACGCCGGACCCGGCGCTCGCGCGCATCGAGCGCGCGCTCGAGTCGTTCCGTTTTCGCGGAGCACCGGCCGAGCGTGCCCGGCGCGGGCCCAAGCGCGTCGGACCGATCCTCGTCGCGGCGGCCGCACTGCTCGCGCTGGCGCTCGGGCTCGGCACGATCGAAGTGGCGACGCCGGAGGATCCCGCGACTCCGTACTTCGTCGACTCGCTCGAAGGCTGCGTCGCGGTCAACTCCTGCCGCGGCGAACCGCTCGCGATGGCCGTTCGTCCGGGCGACGTCGTGTCGACCGACGACGCGACGCGCGCGAAGCTGACCGTCGGCGGGATCGGCTCCGTCGAGCTGTGGCCCGGCTCGGAGGTCGCCATCGCCGCCGACACGCCGCACTCGGACGACGAGGGCTACCGGCTCGATCTCGTGAAGGGCACGCTCGAGGCCTCGATCTTTGCCGCGCCGCGACTGTTCCAGGTCGGCACTCCGTCCGGCATCGCCGTCGACCTCGGCTGCATCTACACCGCGACCGTCGAGCACGACGGCAACACGCGTCTCGCCGTCCGGCTCGGGCGCGTCTCGTTCGAAGCGGAGGGTCATCGCGTCCTCGTCCCGTCGCGCGCGGAGTGCCTCGCGACGCCGAAGACCGGTCCTGGGACCCCGTTCTGGTCGGACAAGGACGATGCGTTCCGCTCGGCGGTGTTCGCGATCGACCGCGGTGAGGACGCGAGGCGGAACCTCGACGTCGTCCTCGCGAGCGCGGACGAACGCGACACGCTCACCTGGTTCCATCTGCTGCAGCGCGTCGACGAGTCGGGCCGCACGCGGATCGTGAAGCGGATCGAGGCGTTGGTCCCACTGCCGCCGGACCTGCGACTCGACCTCGTCGCGGCCGGCGACGCGACCGCCACCGTCGCGTTGAAAGACGCTCTCGACCCGGACTGGTAAACCCGCACGGCGAGCGCGATATTCTCGCCGCGTGAAACTCTCCGTCCTTCGCGACCCGGTCCACGGCGACGTCCACCTCACCGAGGAGGAGCTGTCGCTCGTCGACACGCCCGAGTTCCAGCGACTGCGCGGCGTCCGGCAGCTCGGCACGACCTACCTCGTCTACCCAGGCGCGACGCACACGCGCTTCGAGCACTCGATCGGCTCGGTCCACATGGCCGCGCGCATGATGGAGTCGATCGAGCGCAACCGGCAGATCCAGCCGGACGGATTGTCCGGCGTTCCGCCCGAGGGCGCGCGCACGATCCGCTTCGCGACGCTCCTCCACGACGTGACGCACCTCCCGTTCGGGCACGACATCGAGGACCAGATCGGACTGTTCGCGCGACACGACACGCCCGCACGGCTCGAGCGCGCGCTGACGGACGGCGCGCTCGGCCGCCGCCTCGCCGAGCTGGGTGCACGCGACGACGTGCTCGGCGTGCTGGGCGCCGGCAAGAACGCGCGCACCGTCCCGGTCGCGTGGCAACAGATCGTCAGCGACACGATCTGCTCCGACACGTTCGACTACCTGAAGCGCGACGCGTGGTACACGGGACTGCAGCTCGGTTACGACCCGCGCATCATCAGCGCGTTCAAGGTCGATCGCGCGACGGGCAACCTGTTCGTCGACGTCGAGAAGCGCGGGCTCGTGCGCGAGGACGTGCTCTCCGAGATCGTCCGCATGCTCGAGGCGCGGTACTACTTCTCGGAGCGGGTCTACTTCCATCACGCAAAGATCTCCGCGGAAGCGCTGGTCGCGAAGTGCGTCGAGCTCGCGATCGCGACGGAAGCGGCGCGCGAGGAGGACTTCCGCGCGCTCACCGACGAGACGATGGTCGGCTTGCTCGAGCGGCTCGACTACCGCGACGCGGAGATCGGCGCGCGCGCGCGGCGGTTCCTCGAACGATTCCGCTCGCGCCGGCTGCTCAAACGCTGCGCGGTCTTCCCGCGCTACGCGAACCGCGACTCGCAACGCGCGCTGCTCGACCGCTTCTTCGCGCCGGGCCGTCACGAAGCGCGGCTCGGGGCGGAGCGACGCATCGAGGCGGCGGCGCGAGAAGCGCTCTCTCGCGACGTCGACGTGCTCCTCTATTGCCCGGCGCGCGAGATGCAGCTGAAGGAGGCGCGCATCCACGTGCTCTTCCCGGGAGAGGAGCGCGTGCGGCCCCTTTCCGACTTCGCCGACCGCATTCCACGACTGCGCGACCTCGAGGAGTCCTACCGCAACCTGTGGAAGTTTTACGTGTTCTCGTCGGAGGAGGATCCGCGCGCGATCGCGACCCTCGCCGAGATCATCGCCCGCGAGATCCCCGACGCGGTCAACGTGTATCGCGCGGGGTGATACACTCCGCGCCCGTCTCCGCGCGCGGCGTGCCCCGCGTGCCTGCCGTTGGAGTCCAGACGTGAAGAGAGCGCTCGGCATCGCGGTGTGCATTTCGATGGCGGCGGCCACGGTCGCGCGCGCCGACGAAGTGAAGACGCCGCCCGCGCCCCCGACGGAAAAGACGGGACAGACGGCAGAGTCGCCGGCCGCGACTCCGGACGACGCGTTCCACAAGAAGGGGCTCGCGATCCAGGCGCGCCTCGACCAGATCTACGGCAAGGGCTTCTGGACCTACCTCTTCGACGACGGCGTGCTGCCGCGCCCCTACCTCGTCGCCCGCGAGTACAAGCCGAACATCGATCTCGAAGTCCTGTCGCGCGAGTACGCGCAGCTCTTCGGCTGCCTCTACCGCGAGTTCTACGCCGAGTACGGCGACCGCTTCGGACTCAAGCCGATCGAAGAACCCGTCGTCGTCCTCATCTATGCCGACAAGCAGGCGCACAAGAAGATGCGCGAGAACCGCGCCGACATGCGTCTCCCGAACGAGGAGTTCATGGGCGGGTACTACCAGCCCGGCAGCGGCATCCTCACCCAGTGGGAGCAGGACGACTTGTGGCACGTCGTCTTCCACGAGGGCACGCACCAGCTCATCGACTACGCGACGCGCGAGTTCTCCGTCCCGCAGTCACGCCAATACGCGTGGTTCCAGGAAGGCGTGGCCGACTACATGGGCGGCCACAAGTGCGAGACGACGGTCGAGAACGGGAAGGTGTCCCGGCGCTTCACTCTCGGCCAGTTCATCCCCGATCGCTTCACGTCGGTGCAGCGCGCGATCCTGCAGGGCAACGTGCTCCCGGTGGAAGAGCTCGTCGACACGAACTTCAACGAGCTGCACGAGCATCAGATGAACCAGGAAGGCAACTCGGCGAACCAGACGTTCACCGAAACGGTCTACGCCGAGGGCTGGGCGCTCGTGATGTTCTTGCACCGCAACAAGACGGACAAGGAGCGCTTCGACGAGTACTTCTTCGCCGAACTGCGCGGCAACGGGGGGAAGAAGAAGTTCGCCGAGATCTTCACGCTCGAGACCGAAGACGACTGGGCAGCGTTCGAGGAGGAGTTCCTCACGTGGGTCCAGGTCGATCTGCGCAACATGCGGCCGATCAAGAAGGGGCACTGAGACGTCGACGACCGAGCGCGGGATGTGCGCCGGCAGGACCGCGCTGATCGCCTGTTGCCTCGTGGCGATGGGCGCCGCGGCGTTCGTCCGAGAGAAAGCTCTCGTCCGCGAACGGCTGGACCTGAAGCCGCGGCCCGACGCGCTCGAGTACGCGCTCGGCGCGCGGTCCTTCGCGGAGTCCGGACGGTTCGAGCTCGAGCTCGGAGGGGCTCACTACCCGCTCCGCTACCCGCCGGGATTCCCGGCCATCGCGGCGCCGTACGTGGCGGCCGCGGGAGGCGACGCATCTGCGGCGTGGCGCGCTTCTCTCGCGCACGGCGTCGCGGCGGTCCCGATGAGTGCGCTGCTCGGCCACTTCGCCGGGGGTCTCCCCGGCGCGTGCTGCGCGGCGCTGCTCGCGATCGTCTCGCCGCTTTCGATCGAGAACTCCGGGCTCGCGATGAGCGAGACGTCGTCCGAGCTGCTGTGGGCTCTCGCGCTGCTCTGCCTCTGCGTCGGCGCTTCGCCGCGCGAACGCCCGCGTGGCGCGCTGCCGTTCTCGCTCGCGGGGGTCGCGATCGGCCTCGCCCTCACGATCCGGTACACGAACCTCGCGCTCGTCGCTCCCGCGCTCCTGTTCGCGGTGACGCTCCACCGGTTCCGGCCGGAGCGCGCGGGCAAGGCCGCACTCGCACTGCTGGCACCGGTCGCGATCTTCGGCGCGCTCCTCCTGCTGTATCAGTGGCGAACCTTCGGTGAGCCGCTCGCGGACGGTTATCCGTTCTGGGTGCCCGAGGTGTACAAGAACCCCGACCTCGTCTTCTCGCCGCGCTACCTGAGCGCGGGGATTCCCGGGTACTGGGAGCGCGGGCATCTCGAGACGTACGGCGACGTCTTGCTCGGTTTCGACCGGCGGATCTGGGCGACGCCGTGGTTGGCCGCGCTCGCGGCGGTGGGTGTCGTGCGCACTCTCTGGCTCGCGCGGACGTCGGCGGTGCATCGGATGCTCGCGCTCGCGATCCTCGTCGCGCTCCCGGCCGTCGTCGTGTTCCACCTGTTCTACTTCTGGCAGGATCCGCGCTTCTTCGTGCCGCTCGTGCCGTGCTTCGCCGCGATGTGCGCGAGCGGCGGCGGGGCGATCGTCGACGTCGCGAACCGCGCCGGGGCGCGCGCGGGGAAGCTCGCCGGCGGCGCGGTCGTCGCCGGCGCGGCCGCCGCGCTCGCCGCCGTGGGCGGGGTGGCGCGTCCGTGGGTCGAAACTCCGGCCGGACCG
>CAZOLL010000373.1:0-4786 GCA_964580365.1 uncultured Phycisphaeraceae bacterium | reverse complement strand
TCGTCGGGTCCTGGTAGGCGATGACCCAGCCGATGCCGCGCATCGTCGCGGTCGACGTCATGTTCTTCTTCCACGCGTCGACGCTGCCAAACGCCTCGACCACCTTCTTGCCGAACGCGGAGTCGGCGTCGAGCGGCTTCGGGCTCTTGGTGAGGTTTCCGAAGTAGAGCTCGTGGAGGACCTTTCCGTTGATCTCCCAACCCATGCGGCGCTTCAGCTCGGCCCAGGACGGCGTGCCGATCTTGCCCGCGCTTTCGAGCTCGGCGAGCTGCTCGTTCAGGGTGTTCGTGTTGGCGACGTACCCGCCGTAGAGCTTGAAGTGCACTTCGAGCTGCGCGTCGGAGATGCCGTTCAGGCCCTTCAGGTCGAAGTTCCTCAGCTCGAATTTGAACGCGGTCATGGTCGTTTCCTCTTCAAGGCGTGAAGGGCTGTCGAAGAGCGGCGATTCTCGCCGCGCTTCTTTGGCTCCGCAACGGCCTTCCCGATCGCCGCGCTCGGGCAGAGCGGCGCGAGCGAGCAGGCGTCGCACCGCGGCGCGCGCGCGATGCACACCGAGCGGCCGTGCAGGATCAGCGCGTGCGAGACGTAGATCCAGCCCTCGCGCGGCACGAGGTGCATCAGGTCCTGCTCGACCTTCTCCGGCGTCTTCGCGCGGCTCAGCGCGAGCCGGTCCGACAGCCGGAACACGTGCGTGTCGACGACGACGCCGTCCGCGATCCCGAATGCGTTGCCCAGCACGACGTTCGCCGTCTTGCGCGCGACGCCGGGGATCTCGAGCAGCTCGCGCATCGTGCGCGGCACCTCGCCGCCGTGGCGCTCGACGAGCGCGCGTCCCATGCCGCGCAGCGACTTCGCCTTGTTGTTGAAGAAGCCGGTGGAGCGGATGTCGTTCTCGAGCGACCCCGGGCGCGCGTTCATGTAGTCGGCGGGCCCGCGGTACTTGGCGAACAACGCGGGCGTCACGAGGTTCACGCGCACGTCGGTGCATTGCGCGGAGAGGACGGTCGCGACGAGCAGCTCGAGCGGCGACGAATGACGGAGCGCGCAGTTCGCGTCGGGATACAGGCGGTGCAGCTCGGCGAGGATCGGCTCGATGCGCTCGGCGGCGTTCTTCACGCTCGGCGGGGTCGACATGTCGGCGATCGTACGCGGGGCGTCCGCGACGCGGGTATCGTGTGCGGCGTTCATCGGTCCCTGACGAAACGGAATGACCATGCTCACTGCATTGCGCCGCGGCGTGTTCGCCGGCACGTTGTTGGTCTCGACGTTCGAAGCCACCGCGCTGGCGAACGGGCCGGACAAGTACCTCATCATCAACGGCAAGGGTCAGGGCGCCGTCGTGATCACCGACGGCGCGGGCTCGACGACCGTCAGCGCCGGCAACAACCCGGCGACCAACGCGGCCGGCTCGATCGGCGACTTCGTCGACAAGAAGGGCAAGTCGCACAAGGTCTACCACGGCACGCTGAACGGCGACGACGACCCGAAGCCGGGCAAGCAGGGCTGGGGAACCGTCGTGCTGATCCCGCGCGCGGACACCGTCGTCGAGGACGTGGCGACGATGTCCCAGTCGGTCGCGACCGCGGTGAACCTGATCGCGGAGCAGCGCCTCTCGTGCGACGGCCCGACGGTCACCGGACACTTCGACACGGCGATCGCGGCGCTGAACGCGCTGAAGTCCAAGATCACCGGCTCGACGCTTCCCGACGACAAGAAGGCGATGCACAACGCGGCGGCCGATGAGTTGATCGCGGCGCTGAACCAGGCGAAGGCGCTCGTCGTCGAGGCGCTGAACGCCGGCTACCTCGGCTTGCCGGAGATCATCGCGAAGCTGCGCGAGATGAAGGGCGACGTGAAGAAGACGCTGAAGAAGGCGCAGAAGCTGATCGACGATCTGATCGAGTGCGAGCTGATCATCGAAACCCCTTGACGGGACGCGTGGCGACGACCCGGGGCGTCTCGCGGCTTCTTGCGGCCGCTTCGGGCCGTTACCCTGTCCTGCCGCTTCGGGAAGGCCGTCGTTCCCAGCCACCGAGGAGATTTCGATGTCGAGAGTCGTCTCGCGCGTTGCCGGCGCGCTCGCCGGCGTTCTGCTGAGCTTCGCACTCTCCGCGACCGCGCTCGCGGCGGGCGGGGATACCTACATCGTCATCGACGGAAAGGGTGAGACGCAGGTCATCACCACCAACGGCCCGGGCACGTTCACCGTTGCGCCCGGCGACAACCCGAGCAACCAGGCGAACGGGACGATCTCCGATTGGGTCGACAAGAAGGGCGTCACCCACAAGGTCTTCCACGGCACGCTGAACGGCGAGGCCGACCCGAAGCCTGCCAAGGACGGCTGGGGCGTGGTGTCGAAGGTCCCCGCGGGCCCGAACATCGCGACCGACTTCGCCCAGATGATCAACCAGGCGAACCAGGGGGCAAACGGCGTCTCGGAGACGCAGACCGCCTGCAACGGTCCGGCGATCGCCCAGTTCTTCATGGACGCCATGTCGGCAGCGGACGCGCTGGCCGCGAAGATCCAGGCGTCGACCGCGACGGACGCGCAAAAAACCGAGCTGACCGTCGCGGTCGCCGAGCTGAAGGACCTCTACGGCGACTTGAAGAACCTCGCGGCCGCGATCGGGAACGTGACGAACCCGTCGATCGACCAGCTCGGCGCGCTCATCGAGAAGTTCAAGGACTTCAAGAAGAAGCACAAGAAGGCCGCGAAGGCGCAGAAGGCGTTGCTCGAGAAACTGCTGAAGGCCGGCCTGGTGCCGCCGAGCTGATGAGGAGACGAACCATGAAAACCCACATCCGCAATCTCGCCGCGGTCGCGTTCGTCTCCGCCTCGATGCTCGCCGCGCCGACCGCGAGCGCGGGCACGGTTTCCGGCTACCTGATCATGGACGGCGAAGGCGCCACGCAGATCCTCATCCCCGACTCGATCGGCTCGATGAACGTCTCGCCCGGCATGAACCCGCACAACTACGCGGCCGGCACGCTCTCCGAGTTCAATGACAAGGACGGGATGCACTACGCCTTCCACGGGACGCTGTTCGGGCAGCCCGACCCGAAGCCCGGGGGCTTCGGCTGGGGGCGCACGACGTTTGTGCAAGACGTCGATTCCGTGGCGCGCGACTTCGCGGGGATCTCGTTCCTGCTCGACATGAACGCGAACCACGTCGCGGGCGGCGAGCTGTTCTGCCCGCCGGGACTGCTCGACGGCTACGAGAACGCCGACACGCTCATCGCGGCGATCGTCGCGAAGGTCAATGCGTCGAGCATCCCGCAGTCGCGCAAGGACGAACACATCGCGGCGGCGAATGCGTTCAAGAGCTCGCTCGCCGGGATCATCAACACCATCAACTCTTTCTTCGACAACCCGCCGCAGACCCCCGAAGAGCTCGCGCGGCTCATCAAGCAGTTCAAGAAGTTCAAGAAGCAGCACAAGAAGGCGAAGAAGCGGCTGCGCTTCCTGCTGAAGGAGCTGATCCTCTGCGACCTGATCATCGAGGTCCTCCCGGCGTGACCCGGGCGCCGCGCGCCGCATCCTCCGGGGCGTCCACGATGACTCGCCCTGTCGCGAGCGACTGCCGCGCGGCGAAGTGGCGCGCAAAGGTCCCGAAAGTGCGAAAGGCCGCGTAGCGATTCTTGGTCGCTTCGTGCTGTCCGGTCCGGACACGCGGGGCTGAGCGCGGAGGACGATGGTGAAGACGATCGCGCGCACGTTCTTCTCGGCATGGACGATCCTCACGGGCATTGCGGGGCCGGCTTCCGGACTCGCGGCGGGCGACGTCTACATCGTGACGAGTGGCAAGGGCGAGACGCAGGTCGTCGTCACGACCGCCCCAATGGCGACCACGGTTGCACCCGGCGACAACCCTTCCAATCAGGCCGCTGGCACAATCGAGACGTTCGTCGACAAGAAGGGCGTCAGCCACTTCGTCTTCCACGGCACTCTGAACGGCGAACCCGATCCGAAACCCGGCAAGCAAGGCTGGGGCTACCTTTCCAAGGTCGGTGGCGGCGGTCCGATCGCGGGGCAGTTCGCCACGTTGATGTCGAAGCTGAACGAGGCCGCCAACCTCGTCTCCGAGAATCAGGCCACGTGCGATGGCCCCGCGATCGAGCAACGCCTCATGGACGCGTACGCCGCGCTCTCCCAAATCGGGTTCCTCGTTTCGGACATGGAATCGCTCCCCAGTGACGAGCGGCTCGAACTGTTGCGTGAGACGGCGGTCATCGCGGGCCTGATCAACGAACTGAAGTCGATCGCGCACGAGCTCGGCAGCGTGCAGAAGCCCTCGATCGACGAGCTCGGCAAGCTCGTGAAGCGGTTCCGCGACTTCAAGGGCAAGCACAAGAAGCTCGCGAAAGAGCTGAAGGCGCTGCTCCAACGATCGGTGAAGAACGATCTCATCACCCCGGGCTGAGCGCGCAACCTGCCGATCACGGGCGGCCGGGACCGGCGTGAGAATCCGAAGAACCGGCTTCGAAACCTGCCGCGGATGCTGTGCGATCTGAGGCTCGAATCGTCCCGGTGCAGCGGCAGGAGTTCATCCAATGACGAAGGTCGCAGTGATCCTCTCCGGTTGCGGCGTGAACGACGGCGCCGAGATCCACGAGTCGGTCGCGACTCTGCTCGCGCTCGACCGCCTCGGCTGCGACGTCGTGTGCGCCGCGCCCGACGTCGCGCAATCGGACGTCGTCGACCATCGCAGCGGCAAGGCCGTGAAGGAGAAGCGCAACGTGCTCGCCGAGTCGGCGCGCATCGCGCGCGGTAAGGCGGTCGACGTCG
>CAZOLL010000372.1:0-4797 GCA_964580365.1 uncultured Phycisphaeraceae bacterium | reverse complement strand
AGCGCTTTTTCGACCCGAGCTTCGCTCGGGTCGAAAAAGCACCGCGGAGTTGATGTCGGGCCCGGGCCCGGGGTCCGGGCCCGAGTTCGGGTTCGGGAGCGGGCACGGGACCGGGCGGGGGCCCGGTTCGGAAATCGCCGCCACCGCCGCCACCGCCGTCAAATCGACCAATACCACCAGCCTGATCGCGAGAACGGCCCGGAGGCGGCGGTGGCGGCGATTCCCCAAACCCACGCCGACAGCGTCCGCCTCCGCAACATCAAACCCGCGGTGCGAGTTCGCGCGGAGCGAAGCTCCGCGCGAACGAGCGCTCGACATCGACGCTCGTCCACCTCGTTCACGTGGGCGGGGCCAACGGTTCTCGGCGTCAGCACCCCCATCTGGTGGATCGCCCCCGGAGCGCTTCGCGCTCCGGGAAGCGATCCGTTCCGCATTGACCCCTCCCTAGTCAGGGGGGTGGGCACTCACCCGAGCGGCGGCGGGGGCGAGAATCCCGCGAGGCGCTTCCGCTTCGGGCGAATCGCGGGATTCTCGCCCCCGCCGCCGCGTCGCAAGCACGCTCGACTCTCGTCAGTCCCCGATCACTTCATGCAGTCCGTTCGAGATCGACACGCCGCGCACCGCGCCCGCGTCCACTCCGATCACCTGCATGTACAGATGCAGTCCGACGAATCCCGGATCGTTCGCCAATCCGAACGCATAGACGACGTCGCCGTTGCCCGCTCCGCTTCCCGGTATCGGTACCGGCAGGAAGAAGAACGGCGGGTTCGGATTCACCAGCAGTTGTCCGCCATAGAACGGCAGCGACGTCGCCGAGAGACCGAGGGCCAGGTAGCCGACGGTTCCGCCGAGGAAATCCTTCAACTCCAAACCGACTTCCGTCCCGGGGCACGGTGAGAAGATGCCGCGCAGCTCCGGCACGAAGCCTCCAGTGCCGGCGAGGCCGGTGCCGTACGGCGTGAAGGTGCCTCCGCACGGGTCGTGGTCCGCGGGGACCGCGATGCCGTCGATCTCGCCGAGCGTGCCGTTCTTGTAGATCTCGGTCATCGAACCGTCGGCGTGGACGCGCACGAGGTTCGAGAGGCGCGTCGTCACGAGCAGGCCGCCGTTGCGCGAGAGCTTCAGGTCGTTGCAGCCGGCGATGAACGCCGGGTCGAACGCGAACGTCGTCGCTTCGCCGGTGTCGAGGCGGAAGCGGACGATGCGCGAGTTGCCGTACATCGCGACGAACAGGTTGCCCGCGCCGTCGGCGACGACGCCGCCGGGGGCGTTGATGAGCGACGACGCGGAGAACGGCGACACGACGCCGGACGGGTCGATCTTCACGATCGTATTGCCGACGTTGTTCGCGACGTAGAGCGTGCCGTCGGGCGCGTAGGCGAGGCCGCCCGGCCCGTCGAGCAGGCCGCCGCTCGACGCGAAGTCCGCGATCAACGTCTGCTGGCCGGTGAGCGACACGTGCACGACGTTGTTGAGCGGCAGATCGCTCGCGACCATGCCTCCGCCCGGCGCGGGTGTCACCGTCACGACCGAAGAGAGCAGGCCGCCGGCGGTCAGCGGGATCACCTGGCCGGACGGCAGGATCTTCACGATCGCGCCGAGCTCGCGGTCGGGGATGTACAGCGCCCCGGCTGCGTCGAAGAAGCCGTAGAACGGGATGCCGAGCCCGTTCGCGAACGGCGTGAGCGCCTGCGTCTGTGCGTCGAGCTTGAGGATCGCGCCCTGCACCGGCACCGAGAGGTAGAAGTCCTGGTCGCTCGCACGTGCGGGGATTGCGACGAGCAACGCGAACGAGGCGGCGGCGAGCGTTCGTTTCATGTCTTCTTCGTCCGTCGGAGTGTGCGGGGGAAGTCTACCCGGCAGTAAACGGCCGCCCCTTCGCGGACGGGACGCCGCGAACTATCCTCGCGCGCGTCCACGCGGAGGCGCACCATGCCGATCGACTGCCGGGTCGCGTTGGCTCTGTGCGCGTGTCTCGCCGCCGCCGCGCAGGGCGCGCGCGCCGCGGACCCGCCGTTGTTCCCGTGCCAGGAGCTGCCGTTCGCCGGCGACGCGAACGCGGCGGCGCACGCCGACTGGAACAACGACGGCAAGCTCGACGTCGCGGTGACCGGCGTTCCGTTCGGGATCATCAACTTCAAGGGCGTGACGCTGCAGTTCGGCGACGGCGCCGGCAACTTCCCGTCGCGCGTCACGCGAACGCTCTCGAGCTACTCGCGCGACGTCGCTGCAGCCGACGTCGACGGCGACGGCCGCATGGACCTCGTCACGCTGTACGGGCCGGGCGGCGGCCTCGGCGGCATCGAGGTGGCGAAGAACGGGATCGCCGGCCTCGGCGCGGGCGCGAACTATGTCGTCGACGACGGGGCCGCGAACCTCGCCGCCGGCGACTTCACGAACGACGGACGACCGGACCTCGTGTGCACGACCGACACCTTCTCGATCGTCGACGTGCTCGTGAACGACGGGACCGGCGCGTTCCCGATCATGAACCAAGTGACGGGGATCGTCATCGGCAAGGAGATCGCGCTCGGCGACTTCGACGTCGACGGCAACCTCGACTTCGCGGTCACGCAGTTCAACACCACGACCGTCGCGGCCGCGCTCTACGGCGACGGCGCCGGCCACTTCCCGCGCAAGCGCGTGTCGATCTCGACCTACACCGACCACTTCAGCCTGTGCTCGGGTGACTTCAACGCCGACGGCCACACCGACCTCGCCGCGGGCGACGGCGACGGCTCGAACGTCTTCCAGCTCCGCGTGCTCGTGAACAACGCGTTCCCGGGCGCGATCAACAGTTTCCTTCCCGCGCAGATCCTCACCGACACGACGCGCGTGATGCGCGTGCGTGCGCCCGACGTCGACGCGGACGGCGCGCCCGACCTCGTCGTCGAATCGGAAGGCATCGAGGTGCGTCGCAACATCGGCGGCGCGACGTTTGGCGCGCCGAAGCTGTTCGATCCGATCAGCGTGTACAAGGGCGGGTTCACGCTCGCGGACTTCGACACGGACGGCGACCTCGACCTCGTCGCGGGCGGCGCGTTCGAAGCCGTCGTGATGCTCGGGCTCGGCGGCGGCTCGTTCGAGGGCGGCACGCACTTCGACGTGACCGGAGGCGCCGAGCCCGCGGACCTCGCGTTCTCCGATTTCAACGGCGACGGCCTGCCGGACGGAGCCGTCGCGCTCGGCGGCCTGCCGCCGGTCGTTCCATCGAACGCGGTGGCGATCCTCGCGAACGACGGCGAGGGCGGCCTCGTGCAGACGTCGACGCTGATCGTCGACCTGGCGCCGCTCTCGCTCGACTGCGGCGACCTCGACCACGACTCGGACCAGGATCTGGTCGTCGCGTGCGCGGGCGGCATCGGGCTCGACGTGTCGCTCGGCGACGGACACGGCGCGTTCGCGACGCCGACGATCGAGCCGCTGCCGTCGGGAGCGAACGCGGTCGTGCTCGGCGACGTCGACCAGGACGGCAACCTCGACGCGTTGTGCACGGTGCCGTCGCCCAAGAAGCTCGCGGTGTTCCGCGGCCTCGGCGCCGCGGGCTTCGCTGCGCCGGCGTTCTATTCGGCGGGCAACGGGCTGCTCGACCTCTCGCTGGCCGACCTCGACGCGGACGGCGACCTCGACGTCGCGTGCTCGCTGCAGACGACGTCGCAGGTCGCTCTGCTGATGAACGGCCCCGCCGGCACGTTCTCCGCGCCGCAGACGATCACCGTGGGCGGCAACGCGCAGCGCACCGCCGCGGCCGACTTCGACGGGAACGGTTTCGCGGACGTCGCCGTGTCGTGCTCGGCGTCGCACGAGGTCACGCTGCTGCCGAACCTCGGCGGCGGCGCGTTCGGCGCCGCGGTGCACCTGTTCACCGAGCCGGAGTACACGCCGTTCGCCGACGTGACCGGGCTCGCGGTGCGCGACCTCGACGGGGACGGCGCGGTCGACGTCGTGATGAGCGAGAGCTACCCCGATCGCTTCGTCGTGTTCGAGAACGACGGCGGCTTCGCGTTCACACGCTCGCGGTTCGCGGCGCACTCGTCGCCGCAGAACGTCGCGATCGTCGACCTCGACTCGGACGGCAAGCCCGACGTCGTCACCTGCAATGCGTTCGAGAACGTCACGGTCGCGCGCAATCGGCGGCCGGAGCCCGCGGGCCTCGAGGTGTACGGCCACGGCACGCCCGGCTGCTTCGGGCCGCATTGGCTGCTCGGCAACTCGTCGCCGGCGATCGGCAACGCCGGCTTCACGCTGCGCGCCGGCCGCGGCCAACCGTTCGTGCCGACGTGGCTGATGATCGGCACGCAGCCCGACGTCGCCGGCAGCGGACTCGCGCTGATCTTCCACCTGCAGCTCGCGTCGATCGCGCTGATCACCGCGATCCCGAACGGTGCCGACGGCGAGCTCGTCGTCCCCGCGCCGATCCCGCCCGTGCCCGCGTGGGCCGGCGTCACCGCGTACGTCCAAGCAATCCCGTACTGGCCGAGCGGCCCGTGCCTGCCGTCGACGTTCAAGGCCAGCTCGACGCCGGGCTTGAAGATCGTGCTGCAGCCGTGAACACTCGCCGGCGATGAGCCCCGTCAAGGTCGTGATCGGCATCGTCGGAGCGGCGATGGCGGCGGCGTACGCCGGCGCGGACTTCCTCCTGCTGCATCCGTCGCGCGGCGTGCTGCCGCCGGTGCCCGGCGTGACGACGCGCATCCTCCGCGTCGGCGGCCGCGCGCTCGAGGTCGCGATCGCGCGCACCGGCGAGACCGGTGCCGCCGGTGCCAGCAGCGCCGCCGGCGACACCGGTGCCGCCGG
>CAZOLL010000371.1:0-4800 GCA_964580365.1 uncultured Phycisphaeraceae bacterium | reverse complement strand
GCGCCGGGGTTCGCGCCGCCTGGTGTCGCGGTGGTCCTCGTCGTCGTCGGCTTTCGCGCGCTCGCGCGCGCGACGGCTGCCGACGATGACGCACAGTCGCTTCGCGCGCGTGATCGCCGTGTACACGAGGTTGCGGCGCAAGAGCGGGAAGTGCTGGTTCATCAGCGCGACGACCACCGCCTTGTGCTCGCCGCCCTGCGCGCGGTGCACAGTCGTCGCCCACGCGGGCAAGAGCAGGTCGAGCTCCTCGAACCCGAACGGCACGGGTCGCTCGTCGATCTCGACGCGCACGCGCGCGATCTGCGGGTCGACGTCGACGACGAAGCCCTGGTCGCCGTTGAAGACGTTCTTCTCGTAGTCGTTCTTGATGCAGACGACGCGGTCACCGACGTGGAAGCTCCTGCCGTTGCGCGTGACCTCGCGCGGCGGGTTCGGGTTGAGCGCCGCGCCGAGGATCTGGTTCAGGTTCTCCGCGCCGGCCGCTCCTTTGTGCATCGGCGTCAGCACCTGCACGTCGAGCTTCGCGTCGAGGCCGTAGGCCTGCGGGATGCGCTCGACGACGAGACGGCGGATCAGCTCGGCCGCGGCGTTCGGGTCGTCCTTCTCGACGAAGAACACTTCGCCCGACGCGGCGCCCGGCGGATCGAACTTCGGGAACTCGCCGTGATTCACCGCGTGCGCGGCGGCGACGATGCGCGAGCCGTCGCGCTGGCGGTAGACACGCGTGAGCCGCGTGACCGGCAAGACGCCGCACTCGACGGCGGAGCGCAGGAAGTCGCCCGGCCCCACCGACGGCAGCTGATCCGCGTCGCCGACGAGCGTGAGCGACGCTTGCTCGGGCAATGCGCGCAGCACCGCTGACGCGAGCGGCACGTCGATCATCGAACACTCGTCGAGCACGAGGTGGTCGACCTCGAGCGGCGTCGACTCGTCGTGCGTGAAGCGCCCGGTCTTCGGGTTCCAGTGCAGGAGGCGGTGGATCGTCGAGGCTTCGAGGCCGGTCGCCTCCGACAGTCGCTTCGCCGCGCGGCCGGTCGGCGCGGCGAGCTTCACGAGCGAGCGCGCGCCGCGCAGCACGTCGGTCAGCACGCGCACGATCGTGGTCTTGCCGGTGCCCGGGCCGCCGGTGATGACCGAGAGCCGCTTCAACAACGCGGAGCGCACGGCCTGCTCCTGCTCGTCGGCGAGCGCGATCTCCGCGCGGCGCGCCGCGGACCTCACCTGGTTCGCGAGGTGTTCGCCCTTGTCGGGGTCGCTCGCGAGGCGGGCGAGGATCGCTGCGACGGCGCATTCCTCGACGTGTGCGCGCGGTAGGTACACCGCGACGCCGCGTCGGTTCCAGACGATCGGGGCGCCCGCACGGTCGTCGACCGGAATGTCTTCGCGAACGAGCACGGGCTCGTTCGACGGCGTCGCGCCGGGCGCGTCGTCCTCGACGATCGCGAGCCGCTGCTCCTTCAGGTGCGAGATCGCGTCATCGATCGCGCCCGGATCGACCTCGAGCAGTGCCGCGCGCCGCGCGATGTCCTCCTTCGGCAGCAACAGGTGGCCTTCGCCGCCGGCGTCGTTCAGCAGGTAGAGGACCGCGGCGCGCGCGCGCTCCGGCGAGTCCTTCGGGATGCCGAGGCTCTGCGCGATCTTGTCCGCGGTCTTGAAGCCGATGCCGCGCACGTCGTCGGCGAGGCGATACGGGTTCTGCTTCACGAGAGCGACCGTCGCGTCGCCGTAGTGGCGGAACACGCGCATCGCCTGGCCGGGGCCGACGCCGTAGCTCTGCAGGAAGGTGATCGCCTCGCGCACCGACTGCCGCTCGTGCCACGCGGATGCGATCGCCTCCGCCTTCTTCGCGCCGACGCCCGCGACCTCACCGATGCGCATCGGGTTCGAGTCGAGCACCTCGTAGGTCTGCTCGCCGAAGCGCTCGACGATCTTCTCCGCGAGGCGCTCGCCGATGCCCTCGAACTGCGAGGCCAGGAATGCGACCATCCCGTTCTTCGAGCGCGGCAGGACCTCTTCGTGGCGCTCCGCCGCGAACTGCCGGCCGAAGCGCGGGTGGTCCTTGAACGCACCCACCACCTTGATGCGCGTGCCCGCGCTGAGCCCGAACAGGGAGCCGGTGACCGTGACCGGCAACGGCTCGCCGCGCACCTGGATGCGCAGCACCGCGTAGCCCGAGTCCGCGCTCTCGTAGACGACGTCCTTCACCTCGCCGATCAGCTCGGTGGGACCGGCCGCGCCGGAGGACGGGAAGAGTTGCGGGGAATCGGACATCGACGCCGCAGAATACCGGTGATGCGTCGCGCCCGTGCCCTCCTCATCGTCGCCCTCACCGCGTGCGCCGCGGGCGCCGGCTGCAGCGCGCCCGTTGCGCCAGTCGCGCCCGTCGCGCCGGAGTCCGCATGCGTCGCGCTCACGCTGCAGCGCCCGGCGTTCGGAGTGCTGTTCGACTACGAGGTCGAAGCGGGAAGCGAAGTCGCGGCAAAGGACGCGCTCGAAGCGGCGGCCCGCGAGGTGGCGCGCATCCAGTCGCTCCTGTCGTCGTGGCGCGCCGACTCGCAGCTCGCCGAGGTGAACCGCGGCGCCGCGACCGCGCCGGTCGCCGTCGATCCGCTGCTGTTCGACGCGATCGATCTCGCGGTCGCGATGCACGAACGCACCGGCGGCGCGTTCGACCCGACGATCGGGCCGTTGATGGCGGCGTGGGGATGGCGTCCGCGGGGCGAAGTGCGGGTTCCGAGCGCGGCGGAGCTCGAAGCGGCGCTCGCGGTCGTCGGGCCCAAACACGTCGTGCTCGACCGCGCACGGCGCACCGTTCGGTTCGACCGCAAAGGAGTGGATCTCGATCTCGACGGCATCGCGAAGGGCATCGCCGTCGACCGCGCCATCTGCGTGCTGCGTCAACACGGCGTGAAGAGCGCGATGGTCTCCGCCGGCGAGAGCAGCATCGCGTGCATCGGCGGGCCGCGCCGCATCGCGCTCACCGGACCCGCCTTGAGCACTATGGGCGCGATCGATATCATGAATGAATCGATCTCGACGTCCGGCAACTGGCAACGCGAGCAGACGAAGGACGGGACGAAGATCGGCCACCTGCTCGACCCGCGCACCGGGCGCCCGGTCGAGAACGACGTCGTGAGCGTGTCGGTGGTTGCCAAGACCGCGACGGAGTCTGACGCGTGGGACACAGCGATCGTCGTGGGCGGAGAATCGGTCGCGCGCGCCGCCCGCTCGCGGGGCCTGCGCGTCGTCACGCTTCGGGCTCGAGATTGAGCCCCGATTCCGTCGATCGAATCCCGGGCGTCGATCGCCCGTCGGAGTGATTGCAGTGCGAAAGTCCGGAGCCAGCCGACTGCTGCCGTTCGTCTTCCCGCTGATCGCGCTCGCGGTCTGGGAAGCGTGCTGCCGCGCCGGCGCGTTCCCGCCGGGCGCGGTGCCGGCCCCAGCCGAGGTCGCGCGGGGCTTCGCGGACGAGATCCGCGGCGGCCGCATGTTCGACGACCTGATCGCGTCGCTGTACCGCGTGACAGCGGGCTTCGTCTTGGCGGTCCTGCTCGGCGTCCCGCTCGGCCTGCTCATCGGCCTGAAGCTGCAGGTTCGCCGGGCGCTGATGCCGACCGTCAACTTCTTCCGCAGCCTGTCGCCGCTCGCCTGGATCCCCTTCGCGATCATGTGGTTCGGCATCGGCGACGTGCCGGCGATCTTCCTCATCCTCATGACCGCGTTCTTCCCGGTCACCCTCGCAGCGGCAGCGGCGGTCGCCAACATCCCAAGCGTCTACTTCCGCGTCGCGAGGGACTACGGCCTCTCCGGCGGCGCACTCCTCACGCAGGTCACGCTGCCGGCGATCATGCCGCAGGTGATCACCTCGCTGCGCGTCACCGCCGGTCTCTCGTGGGTCGTCGTCGTCGCGGCCGAGATGATCGCGGGGCGGGACGGCCTCGGCTTCCTGATCTGGGATGCGCGAAACCAGTTGCGCCCGGACCTCCTCGTCGTCGGAATGATCGTGATCGGCGTGATCGGCGTCGTGCTCGATCGCCTGCTCCTGCAGCTCACGCGCATCCCGAGCGTCCGGTGGGGTTATGAGAAATAGGCGGCAGCGGTCGCGGCGCCGCGCGGTGCGCCGGTGAACGAGTCGGTGCTCAGCGCGAGCGGCTTGTGCCGCTCGTTCGGCAACGTCGAGGTCATTCGCGACCTGTCGCTCGACGTCGCTCCCGGCGAATTCGTCGCGCTGGTCGGCCCGTCGGGCTGCGGAAAGACCACGCTGCTCAACCTCCTCTCCGGCTTCGACGCGCCGTCGAGCGGCAGCGTCACCCGCAAGAAGCCGGCGCGGATGGTCTTCCAAGTCGACGGCCTGTTCCCGTGGCGCACCGCGGCCGAGAACATCGAGCTCGGACTGCAGCGCGTCACCGACTCTGCCGAGAAAAAGCGCGCGCTCGACGACATGCTGCAGCTGATCGGACTGAACGGGTTCGGCGGCCACTACCCGCACCAGCTCTCGGGCGGCATGCGCCAGCGCGTCGAGCTGGCGCGCGCGCTCGTCGGCGGCGCGGAGCTGCTCTTGATGGACGAGCCGTTCTCCGCGCTCGACTACATCACGCGCCTGCGCATGCGGAACGAGCTGGCGCGCATGCTGAAGGAGCGGCCGCGCACGGTCGTGCTCGTCACGCACGACATCGAGGAAGCTGCGCAGCTCGCGGACCGCGTCGTGGTTCTCACCGAACGCCCGGCGCGCGTGCGTTGCCAGTTCACGATCGGTCTGCCGCGGCCGCGCGAGCTGACCGACCCCGTCGTCGTGAAGAC
>CAZOLL010000370.1:0-4805 GCA_964580365.1 uncultured Phycisphaeraceae bacterium | reverse complement strand
CCGCGTTGCGCGGCGCGGACTCGCGCGCGGCGCTCGCGCGCATCGCGGAGAGGATCCGCAGCGGCAACCCGCCCACGAGCGACGACCCCGACGTCCAGCTCGTGCGCGGCCGATACCTCGGCGAAGTGCGCTACTTCGACCGGCAGCTCGAGCGGCTGATGCGCGCGATCGATGCGGCGAAGCTGACCGGTCGCGTGATCGTCGTCGTCACCGGGGATCATGGCGAGGAGTTCCTCGAGCACGGCCTGCTCGGCCACGGCTCGCACCTGAATCGCGAGAGCGTGCGTGTTCCTCTCGTCGTGTGGGGGCCCGGACACGTCCCGGCAGGGACGGTCGTGACGTCGACGGTCGAGCAGCCGCAGCTCTTCGCGTCGATCCTGCAGTGGATGGGCGTCGAGTTCGACCGACGCCTCGTGCGTCCCGCGGTCGACTTCCGCGGCGGCGGGAGCGGCGCGGCCTACACCGTCACCGCGCAGGGCATCCGGCGGATCGAAGGCGACGACATCGTCACGCGCGCGTTCCACGGGCTCTACACGCCGGGCTGGACGCTGATCCACTCGCCCGCGGGCGCCGCGGCGAGCGATCGCGCGGAGTGCTGGCTCTTCGACCGCGCGGCGGACCCCGAACAGCGCCACGACCGGATCGGCGATCCGCCGCCCACGTTCGCGGATCTCGTGCGCCGTCTCGGCCAGGCGCATGCAACGGCGTGTGCAGGGAAGAAGCCGCCGCCGCGGAGCGCGCTCGACGCCGGGGTGAACCAGAGCGGGTACATCGGCGGCAGCGGAGCCGACTCGCGCGACGCGCTCGACCTCGAGCACGGCTGCGGGTCGAAGTGATTGACGCTCCCCGCGCGCAGACCTACCATCCCCTTTTCACCGTAAAGGAGAGGCCGACAGAGCGACCATGCCCGTCACCTGCGTCATCGGCACTCAATGGGGAGACGAGGGCAAGGGGAAGATCATCGACCTGATCGCCACGCGCGCGGATCTGGTGGTGCGCTACCAGGGAGGCGCAAACGCCGGACACACCGTCCGCGTGAAGGGCGAGCAGTTCGTCTTCCACTTGATCCCGTCCGGCATCCTGCACGGAAAGATGAACGTGATCGCGCACGGCGTCGTCGTCGACCCGGAGCAGCTGATCAAGGAGATCGACGAGTTCAGCTCGCGCGGCGTCGCGGTCGACGGCCACCTGTTCGTGTCGAACCTCGCGCACGTCGTGATGCCGTACCACAAGGTGCAGGACCAGCTCTCCGAGGGCACGCGCGGCGGACAGAAGATCGGCACGACGGGGCGTGGCATCGGACCGTGCTACGCGGACCGTGCCACCCGCGCGGGCATCCGCGTCTTCGAGCTGATGAACGTCGACCACTTCGCGGCGCGCGTTCGCGCGAACCTCGCGGAGAAGAACAAGGTGTTCCAGGCGTTGTGGGGCGCGGCGCCGCTCGACGCCGACCGGATCATCGCCGACTACCGCGTGTTCGCCGACCGCCTGCGCCCGTTCGTCGCCGACACCGTGAAGCTCCTCCGTCGCGCGCTCGACGCCGGCAGCTACGTGTTCGTCGAAGGCGCCCAGGGCCTGCTGCTCGACGTGGACTTCGGCACCTACCCGTACGTCACGTCTTCGAACTCCTCGACGTTCGGCATCGCGTCCGGCACCGGGTTGCCCGCGCGGCGCATCGACGAAGTGATGGGAGTGACGAAGGCGTACAACACGCGCGTCGGCGAGGGGCCGTTCCCGACGGAGGAACTCGGCGCGGCGGGCGACCGCCTCCGCCGCGTCGGCGGCGAGTTCGGTGCCACCACCGGCCGCCCGCGGCGCTGCGGTTGGTTCGACGGCGTCGCCGCGCGCTACGCGGTCGACCTGATGAGCTGCGATTCGATCGCGCTCACGAAGATCGACGTGCTCACCGGCTTCGACGAGCTGAAGGTGTGCACCGCGTACCGCCACAAGGGCGAGATCCTGCGCGAGTACCCGAGCGACCCGCACGTCATTGCGCGCTGCGAGCCGGTGTACGAGACGATCCCCGGCTGGCACGAGGACACGCGCGGCGCGCGCACCTTCGCCGAGCTGCCGCAGCGCTGCCGCGACTACATCTACGCACTCGAGACGCTGCTCGGCCGACCGGTCGGCCTCGTGTCGGTCGGCCCGGACCGCGACGAGACCATCTACCGGTACAAGTGAGCGCGCCGGTGGCGAACCGAACCGATCGCACCGATCGCACCGATCGCGCCGGCGGCGCCGGGCCGCCGCAGAGGCCGCGACACGTCGCGATCATCATGGACGGCAACGGTCGCTTCGCCGAGCGCCAGGGCCTCCCGCGCGTGAAGGGGCACGAGGCCGGCGTCCGCACGATCCGCGAGATCACCGAGGAGTGCGCGCGCCTCGGACTCGAGCGCCTCACGCTGTACTCGTTCTCGATCGAGAACTGGCGGCGCCCGCGCACCGAGGTGCTGTTCCTCATGCGGCTGCTGAAGCGCTACCTCGTCGACGAGCGTCCGACGATGGCGAAGAACCGCGTGCGGCTCACGGCGATCGGCCGCTTGAAGGACCTGCCCGGTCCCGTGCGCCGCGAGCTCGAGAAGAGCATGGCGCTCACCGCGGCGAACGACGGCCTGAACCTGTGCCTCGCCTTGTCCTACGGCGGCCGCGCGGAGCTCGTGGACGCGATGCGCGCGATCGCCAAGGACGTCGCCGCCGGCCGCATCGCGCCCGGCGCGATCGACGAGCGAACGATCGCGAACCGTCTCTACCAGCCCGGCGCCGACCCCGACCTCGTGATTCGCACCGCGGGCGAGGTGCGCGTGTCGAACTTCCTGCTGTGGCAGATCTCCTACTCGGAGTTCGTCATCAGCGACGCGTGCTGGCCGGAGTTCCGCGTGGAGCACCTCCACGAAGCGCTCGCGGAGTATGCGCGCCGCGTCCGCAAGTTCGGCGGGCTCGTGAAGCACGGCGCGCCCGCGCCGGCCGGAATCGAATGACGGTCGCCCTTGAATCGGGGGAATCGGGCAACTCCGGCGGCTCGGACGCACGTCCTTCGCCAAAGCCCGCGGTCGCCGCGAAGCCGCCGACCCCGATCTGGAAACGCTGTCTGACCGGCTCCCTGGCAGTGCTCGTCCTGTCGGGCGTCATCCTGCTCGATCGGTCGTTCTCGCTGCCGTGGATCTCGGTGACCGCCGTGTTCCTGTTCGGCGTGGTTGGCGCCTTCGAAGTTCACCGGCTCCTCGGACACATCGGCTACGCCACGCGCGTCTCGTTCGGCGTCGTGTGGGCGGCGTCGCTGCTCGCGCTGAAGACCGCGGCGCTCGTCGGCTGGATCGACTGGCTGGAGCCGCGCGGTCTGATCGAACTCGTGCTCGGCCTCGGGCTGATCGGGGCGTTCGCGCGTGAGGTCGTCACCGGCGAGCCGCCGAAGGGCCTGCAGCGCGTCCTCGCGAACCTCGTCTCGATCGGCGTCGTGTGGCTGTTCTCGGCTCTGCTCGACCTCCTGCTCCGGCCCGCGAGCATGGACAACGTCGCGCTCACGTTCCTCGTGCTGTTCGTCGCGAAGGCCGCGGACATCGGTGGCTATCTCGCGGGCAGCTTCGTGGGCGGCAGGAAGCTCGCGCCCGCCGTGAGTCCGAAGAAGACGTGGGCCGGCGCCGTCGGCGGAACGCTCTTGTCGCTCGCGGTCGCGATCGCCGGCGGGCGCCTCGTCGGCCTGCCTGCCGGTCCTGCCGCGCTCGCCGTGCTCGGCATCGCGGTCTCCGTCGCGGCGCAGTTCGGCGATCTCGGCGAATCGCTCTTGAAGCGCGCGTGCGGCCGCAAGGACTCGTCCGATCTCGTGCCGACGTTCGGCGGAGCGCTCGACATGATCGACTCGCTCGTGTTCGCGGCGCCGGTCGGTTACTGGACCCTCAACCTCCTCGACGTGGTGAATTGATGGCGAACGACGCGCGCGAACACGGCCACCCGGAGTCTTCGATCCCTCTCGCCAACCACGAGGAGGAGCAGCGCCTGTTCGGTCCGCGCGACCGTTACCGCCGCCTGCTGCGCGACCGCTACGGCGTCGAGTTGGTCTCGCGCGGCGGGGCGGTGAAGCTGGTCGGCGAGGGCCAGGGGATGATCGTCGCGCGCCGGCTCGTGGAGCGCGCCGTCGACGCGATCCGCGGCGGCGCGGAGGACGAAGCACTCGCGCGGATCTTCGAGGACGGCGCGGGGCCCGCTCGCGGAGAGCGCAGCGCTCAGGAGCCCGAGTCCCACTCGCTCGCGCCCGGCATCCGCGCGCGGACCCCGGGACAGGAGCGCTACGTGCGCTCGCTCGACGCGGACGTCATCTCGATCGTGATCGGACCGGCCGGTTCGGGCAAGACGTTCCTCGCGGTCGCGGGCGCGGTCGCGGCGCTGCGGCGCGGCCAGTTCAAGAAGCTCGTGCTCGCGCGCCCGGCGGTCGAAGCGGGCGAACGGCTCGGATTCCTGCCCGGCGATCTGCAGGCGAAGGTGAACCCGTACCTCCGGCCGCTGTACGACGCACTGCACGCGCTCCTCGATGGCCCGCAGGTGCGGCGATACCTCGAAAACGACGTGATCGAGATCGTCCCGCTCGCCTACATGCGCGGCCGCACGCTCGACCACGCGTTCATCATCCTCGACGAAGCGCAGAACACGACGCCGAAGCAGATGAAGATGTTCCTCACGCGCATGGGCGAGGGAGCGAAGGTCGTCGTCACCGGCGACATCACCCAGACCGATCTCCCCGAGGGCGACGAGAGCGGGCTCGTGCATTGCCTGCGCGTGCTTCACGACGTCGACGAGATCGGGCTGGTCCA
>CAZOLL010000369.1:0-4808 GCA_964580365.1 uncultured Phycisphaeraceae bacterium | reverse complement strand
TCACCACCGGCGCCGCGAACGCCGCCCAACCTGTGGATCCAGCGGACACTCCGGAATCCGGAAGGCCGCGGACTAAAAGTCCCTGATGCCCGGACAACTGGAATAGCTGCTACTTATCAATTGTCCGCGTCGTCCGCTTCCGCGCGCGCCCGGTTCAGCTCGGCGAGCGCGCCGTCGCCGTCGCGGCGGCGGCGCAGGAGGTCGGCGCGCAGGCGATGGCCGCGCGCGGTGTCGTCTCTCCCGATGAGCTTCGCGGCGCCGTCGTAGTCGCCGCCCGCGATCCGCTCCTCGACGGACTGCGCCGCGAACTCCGCGGGCAGCGCCGCGCGCAGAGCGTCGCACAGCGAGAACGCGTCCGCGACGAACGTGTCGCCCAGCACCTTGCCTTCGGGCGTCACGACCAGCGCGGTGGAGCCGAAGCTGGTCGGGCTCAGCCCGTACAGCTCGTAGGACGAGAACGGCACGTCCATGCCGTGCGTGTATCGCATCGGCACGAACCGCAAGCGCACGAGCTGGACGACGTCCTCGTCCATCCACGGACCGGCGGCCGCGACGTCCGCGTCCGGGAGTCCGGAGTAGAGCCGCATCATCACGAGCACCGGGCGCCCGCTCTTCTGCGCGCGACGCCGCGCTTCCTCCCAGCTCGACGCCAGCTCGAGCTCGCTGCCGCAGCGCGCGGCGAGAGAACGGCGACCGGTCATCGCGGCGACTTCGGGTGACGGCGCGTCGAAGCGGATCTGCTGCCACAGCGCGTCGAACAGCGACTCGCGCGCGCGCGCCTCCTTCGACGTCGCGACTTCCTGCAGCGTGTACAGCATCCCGTTCTCGATCACGAAGAACTGACGCACGCGGTACTCGACGCCGGTGGCGTCGCGCTGCAGCACGCTGAGCCCGGGGACTTCGTTCGCGCCGATCTTCGTCGTGGCGGCGCCGACGTCCTTGTAGTCGTCGACGCCGGTGACGAGCGCGATGCGATCGGTCGCGAACTCCAGCGCCGTCTTGCCGGTCGGCGCGACTTCGGCGCGCACCGTCGCGCGGACGCCGGCGAGGTGCGTCAGCACGAGGTTCGCCGGCTCGGTCGGCTCGGCATCCTCGCCCGAGGAGTTGGTCACCCACCGCGAGTCGATCTTCCCGAACGACACGCCGTGCGCCGGCGCGGCGGGGCCGTCCTTGTCGGCGGGGATCGGCGCTCCGCGCGACCACGGGCTCGCGAGCAGGAGAGCGAACAGACCGGCGGCGGCGAGTCGGGACCGGTGCTGGTTTCTCATGAACGCGAGAGTGTAGGCGCCGCGGCGCCGCTCCCATGCACGCGCGGATCCGCGCTTCGCACGCTGCGGGATCGACGACGCCCGCTCGGGGACGAAACGGCTGGTAGGTTCTTCGCACCATGCTCAGCGCCCGCTTCTCCCTCGTCGCCCTCGCGCTGTCCGCGACGCTCGCTCCGCTCGAGCGGCCGCGCGACCCGTGGGTGTTCCGCTCCGTGCTCGACAAGCACGCGCGCATCGTGACGATCGCGCTTTCGAAGGACCTGTGGGTCGCGTACGACGCGACGACGTGCGGCCTATTCCGTGCATGGCGCGGCGACGTGCTGTTCGAGGGCGCCGTGTTCAACACGATGCACGGTCCGCAGCCGACGCACCGCGGCACCGACGTCGATGACCCGCTCGTGGGCGGGCTGTGGCGCCTCGCACGCGGCGGCAAGTTCGAGGACCTCGCGCCGGTCTACCGCGGCCACCGCTTCGACGGCGATCCGGGCAAGCCCGGCACGCGCGTGACGCTCGACTTCGAGTTGCGCACGAAGGCGGGCGAGACGATCACCGTGTCGGAGTCTCCGGAAGTCGACGCAACCTCCGGCACGTTCGAGCGGCGGTTCACGGTCGAAGGCGTCCCGGACGGCGCGCACCTCGTGATGCGCGGAGCGGGAACTTCGGACCAACGGGCGCGCGTGCGCGAGTCCGGCGACCTGCGTCTCTCGCTTGGCATGGGCCGGTTCGCGCCGGACCCGAGCGCGCCGGGAACGATCCGCATGGTGCGCCCGCACGAGCTCGAGGTCGGAAACGGCGAGCACGTGCTGTCGCTGACCGTGGAGCACGCGCCATGACGACGATGATCCGAAAACTCGCGATCGTTCTCTCCGGTCTCCTCGCGTGCGCGTCGCCGGCGTTCTGCGACGAGCGCGCGCCGGGCGTGCAGCTGCGTCTTTTCGAGGTCGACGAAGCGCTCGACCAAGCCTGCCCGCTCGTCGCCGGTCAGACGCCGAACGTCGACAAGGTCGTCGCGCGCGTCGATCTCGACGCGGCAAACGGCGACTTCGCCGGCGTGAAGGCGCCGTTCGTCGCCGAGCTGCAGGCGAACCTCGTGTTGAAGAAAGCCGGCGTCTGCCGCTTCAAGCTCGAGTGCCAGGACGGCGCGATCCTCTCGCTCGACGACCAGGTCGACTGCCTCCACGACGGCGTGCACGAGTTCTCCGCGAAGGAGTTCGAGCGCGACATGATCGCGGGCAACTGGAACCTGCAGATCCGCCTGTTCGATTCGGGCACGCACGAGAGCGGCGCGCGCATCCGCCTGTGGTGGAAGCCTGCGGGCGCGGACGACTTCGAGATCGTGCCGGCCTCCGCGCTGTCGTGCACCGCGGGCGAAGTGCGCGTCACGTCGCCCGGGCCGAAGCGCGTGATGGCGCCGTCGAGGAAGCCGGTGCCGGGCGACCGCTGCCCGCTCGTCGCCGTGCATCCGAGCTGGGACCTCGCGACGATCCGGCCCGCCGGGTTCGAGCCGAAGGTCGGCGGCATGGACTTCCTCCCCGACGGGCGCCTCGCGGTCTGCACTTGGGATTCGATCGGCGCGGTGTGGCTGCTCGACGGCGTCGAGGGCGACGACCTCTCGAAGGTGACGGTCACGCGCTTCGCCGCCGGGCTTGCCGAGCCGCTCGGCCTGCGCGTCGTGGACGGCGTCATCTTCGTCCAGCAGAAGCAGGAGCTGACCGCGCTCATCGACACCGACGACGACGGCGTCGCGGACATCTACCACGCGGTCGCGTGCGGCTGGCCGGTGACCGCGAACTTCCACGAGTTCACGTTCGGTCTCGAGCGGAAGGACGACTGCTTCTGGAGCTGCCTCGCCATCGCGATCAACCCCGGCGGCAAGAGCACGAACCCGCAGATCGACCACCGCGGCACCGTGCTGCGCATCCACGACGACGGCGCGTTCGACTTCTTCGCGCACGGCCTGCGCACGCCGAACACGATCGGCAAAGGCGCGTTCGGCGACCTCTACGTCGCCGACAACCAGGGCGACTGGGTGCCGGCGTCGAAGGTCGTGCACGTGGAGGACGGCGCGTTCTACGGCTCGCGCGCGGTGCTGCACGAGAAGGCGGCGGGGCTGAAGGTCACGCCGCCCGTCGTGTGGATGCCGCACGGCGAGGTGTCGAACTCGCCGAGCGGGATCGTTCCGTTCCGCGGCCACGACGACCAGATGCTCGTCGGCGACGTGACCTACGGCGGCATCCAGCGCGTCGCGGTCGAGCGCTTCGGCGCGGTGATGCAGGGCTCGGTGTTCCGCTTCTCGCAGGGTTTCGAGGCGGGCGTCAACCGCATGGCGTGGGGTCCGGACGGCGCGCTCTACGTCGGCGGCGTCGGCTCCACCGGCAACTGGGGGCAGGAGGGCAAGCAGCGCTTCGGCCTGCAGCGCATGCGTCCGAACGGCAAGCCGACGTTCTCGATGCTCGCGCTCCACGCGTACGCGAACGGCATCGAGATCGAGTTCAGCGAGCCGCTCGCGGAAGGCGCCGGCTGGGACGCGAACGACTTCGACGTCGACCGCTTCCGCTACGAGCCCACCGACCGCTACGGGGGCCCGAAGCTCGACGGCGCGGTGATGAACGTGACCGCGACGAGCGTGAGCGCCGATCGCATGCGCGTCTTCCTCGCGTTCGAAGGCATCGAGGCGAACCGCGTGTACCACGTCCGCGTCGCGCGCACGCTGTTCGCGGAATCGGCGCGGCCGCTGTGGACGACCGAGGGCTGGTACACGATGAATGTCGTGCCGGAGCGGACGCGCGCGCAAGACGCACGCCCGGCGTTTGACCCGAACGCGCTCACGGCAGCGGAGGTCGCGGCGGGCTGGCGCGCGCTGTTCGACGGCAAGTCGACGAACGGATGGCGCGGCTACCGCAAGGACGCGGCGCCGTCCGGCTGGAAGGTGATCGACGGCGCGCTGGTGCGCCCGAAGGGCGCGGACGACGGCGGCGATCTCGTCACCAGCGAAGACTTCGCCGACTTCGAGCTCGAGTTCGACTGGCGCGTCGAGGAGGGCGGCAACAGCGGCGTCATGTACCGCGTCGGCGAGACCGAGGACTACCCGTGGCGCACCGGCCCCGAGTACCAGCTCCTCGACAACCGCCACCACGGCGACGGCAAGAACGCGCTCACCACCGCTGCATCCTTGTATGCACTGGTCGCACCGCCATTCGACGCGACCGAAGACAAGGGCCGCTGGAACCGCGCGCGCATCGTGTTGCGCGGCAACCACGTCGAGCACTGGCTGAACGGATACAAGACCGCCGAAGCGGAGATCGATGGGCCGGCGTGGAAGGAAGCGCTCGCGAAGAGCAAGTTCGCGTCGATGCCGAAGTACGCGACGCTGCGCAGCGGCAAGATCGCGCTGCAGGACCACGGAGACAAGGTCGAGTACCGACGCATCCGGGTGCGCAAGCCGCCGGTGTAACCTTCGTCCCTCCGCGTCGTCGTCCTCTCCGCGCGCGATCCCCGCGCGCGATCGGAGGCGGACGACCTCGTGGAGAGCGATCGATG
>CAZOLL010000368.1:0-4840 GCA_964580365.1 uncultured Phycisphaeraceae bacterium | reverse complement strand
GTCCTTCGTCTGCCGCTCGCTCTCGTACCGCGCGAGCAGGTGGATCGCCGGGTCGACGCCGATGCCGACGAGGATCGCCGCGCACCCCGCGGCGAGCGGCGTCAGCGGACCGAACATCACGCCGCCGAAGGCGAGCGCCTGGAACACCGCGAGGTTCGTCCCGATCATCAGCGCGCTCGGCCGGGCGACGGCGCGGAACGACACGATGAGGAACAACGCGACCAGCGCGAACGACAGCGTGCCCGACAGCTCGAGGTCGCCGCGCACGCGCGCCTCCTGCTCGCGCGCGACCACGTACCCGCCGATGAGATCGAACGTCACGCCGCCGATCGTTCCGACGCGCTTCTCGACGTCGGCGAGCAAGGCCTGCGAGAACGGGATCTCGAGCGGCTCGTGCTTGCCGATCAGCTTCACCACCGCGAGCGCGCCGCCCGGCGCGACGAGGTAGGGCGAGCCCGGGTCCAGCGCGAACGGCGCCGAGTCGCGCGCGCCGCGCTCGAGGATCCAGCGCAGCCCGAGCGGGTCGCGCAAGAGGAGCTCGCGTCCGGTCACCGGGTCGGTCGCGAGCCGCGCCTTCGCGTCCGCGAGCGCGGCGTCGGCGCCGTCGCCGTTCATGCGCGCCGCGAGCGCGTCGAGCGTCGCCTGCGGAACGAACCACGCCGGCGCAGCGCGCGCGAACTCGGCGAGGCCGCCGGAGAACTCGTCCTGCGTCGCCGTCACGCTCTCGACGAACTCGGACTCGCGTAACGACGCGACGATCGACGGCAGCGCGTCCGCGACGCGCGCGCCGCGCAGGACGACGAGCAGCGTGCGCGTGCCGCCTTCGCGCATCGACACCTCGCGGTAGGTGCGCACCGTCTCGTCGGCGTCCGGGAAGAGCTTCGTCAGGTCCGACTCGAACCGAACGTGCGGAAGCGCGAAGGCGGCGAGCGCCGTGATCGCGACGAGCGCGAGCGCCGTGACGAGCGGCCGGCGCCGCGCGGCGACGGCGAGCGGGACGAGCGGGTTCACGGACGCGAACGTCCCGGGAGCGGGATCGCGAACAGCGCGTCCGGCGCGGCGCTTTGCGCGAGCGGCTCGCGCGCACCGCGCTCGACGGTCATCTCGAAGTCCTTCCCCTCGATCTCGAGCCGATCGCCTTCGCGCGCGACCCACTGCGCGCCGCGGAACGCGAAGCGGCGCTCGACGACGACGCCGTCCGCGCCGACGACGGCGAACAGATCGACGCCGGGGACGAGCGCCTCGACGCGGAGCACGGTGCGTTGTCCGTCGGTGACGGCGCCGCGCACGCGGCTCGGAGGGATCGGAGCGAACATCTCGAGCAGCGTCACGCCCATGAAGAAGAGGAGGTCGCGCGGCGCGTCGGCGCCGTGCTGCGCGACGTCGACGTCCACGTCGCGACCGGCTTGCGGCATTACGCCCGTGATCCGCTCGCGCGTCGCCGCGAGGTCGAGGATCTTCCCGCCGACTTCCGGGAAGAGTTGGAGTCGCGCGCGCGGCGAGGCGCCCGGCGACGCGACGAGCACCGACTCGAAATCGCCGCGGAGGTGCTCGGTCGTGATCCGCACGCGCGACTTCTCGCGCAAGGGCGAGGAGGGCGCCGCAGACGCGCGCTCGAGGAGCGCGGCTTCGAGCCCGGGGTCGATCGCGTGCTCCGACGCGCATCCCGCGCACGCGGCGGCGAGCAGGAGCGCGGCAGAGACCTTCACGACGCGCCGTCCCGCGTCGGCCGCGGCGCCGGCGGCGCGTCGCCGTTCAGGCACGCGGCGCGGTCGACCTTGCCGCGCTCGGTCCGCGGGATCACACGAACGAGCATCACGCTCTTCGGCACCTTCCACGGCGCGAGGTGCTCGCGGCACCACGAGACGACTTCGCGCCACGAGAGCGCCGACGGGTCGCACGCGATGACCGCCTTCAGCCGCTCGCCGCGTCCGGGGTCGGGGATGCCGAGCACGACCGCTTCGTCGACGCCCGGCATCGCGCCGATCACGCGCTCGATCTCGGTCGGGTCGACCTTGCGGCCGTCCACGTTGACGCGCGTGTCCATGCGTCCGAGCAGGCGCAGCTCGCCGCGGTCGAGCACACCGCGATCACCGGTCGAGAAGCGGCCGCGGCCGAGGCATGCGTCCGGATCGGGGAGGTAGCCGATCGCCGCTGCCGGCGACTTCACGTGCACGCGGCCGCCGGGCTCGGCGTCGCCGCGCGCGCGCCGGATCGTCACGTCGACGCCCGGCACCGGCACGCCGACGGTGCCGCGCTCCGCGGCGGTGCCGGTCGGGTCGTAGGTCGCGCCGCCGCACTCGCTCGCGCCGTAGAGCACGTGGACGCCGCGGGAGAAGCGCGCGCGGAACTCGCGCGCGGTCTCCGGCGCGAGCGGCGCCGCCGCGCTGATCACGAGACGGATCGATTTCGGCAGGTGCGCGGAGGCGCCGCGCCGCAGGAGCGCCTGCAGGTACGCCGGCACGGTCGGGAACACGGTCGCCCTGTGCTCCGCCGCCGGACCGAGCGGGTCGGCGTCGAACGGCGCGATGATCGGGACGCCGCGCGCGAGCGCCGCGAGGGTGAACACAGAGAGACCGTAGGAGTGCGACATCGGCACCGACGCGAGCACGCGGTCCTTGGTCGTGATGCCCATGACGTCGCCGAGCGCCAAAGCGTCGGCAATCAGCGCCCGCGGCGAAACCGCGATGCCGCGCGGCGCTCCCGTCGAGCCGGACGTCACCTTGACCGCACCGGCGCGCGGCAGGCGCAGCGGCGCGGCACGTCCGATCCGCTCGATCGCGACGAGGCGCACGTCAGCGGGGTCGAGTGAGCGGGTCTTGCCGTCGGAAGCGACGCGCAGCACGGCCGCGGCGCGCAACGCGGCGCCGACGCGCTCTTGCTCGCGCGGCGGAGTCGACGCGTCGAGCAGGAGGGGCACGAGGTCGAGGCGCCGGAGCGCGAGGTACGAGGCGAGGTACCACGCCCCGTTCTTCGCGACGAGCGCGATGACTTCGTGCTTCTTCGGACGCGCGGCGGTGAGCAGCGCTTCGATCGCGCGCGCTCCCGCCTCGATGCCCGCGCGATCGACGGGGCGCGACCCGCCGCGCACGACGACCGCGCGCGGATCCTTCGCGAGCAGCCGCGCGAACGCGGAGACGACCGGGTCCTTTGTGGCCTTCGAGCGCGGCGGCATCGGTCGCCATCTTCACGACGCCTTCATGCCGGGGCAAGGCGCGACGGGCGGCGCGGTCGGGACGAGTCGTTCGTTGCGTGTCGCCGGCCGTTCGCTGCGACCGCTCCACGACACCGCTACACTGGCACGCCCTCGCGCCGCGCCCGTGCCCGACGCGCCCGCGGGGAGCGTCGAACGGATGCAGCAATGCGGAACGCTCTGTTGATCCTGGTCACGGTGCTCCTCCTTTCCATGGCGGTCGCGCACGGCTTCGTCGGCGGCGCCGGGCTGCGCCAGTTGCTCGACCAAACGCACGCCGGTGCGGAGCTCGATCGCACCGCGACCGGCGGCTGGTGGTTCGGCTCGGTGTGCATGGCCGCGTTCTCGGCGATCGCCGCGATCGCCGCCGTGCGGTCGCGCCGCGGCGACGCGTCGCTCGACGCCGCGCTGCGCGTCGTCGGCGTCGCGTTCGCCGCGTTCGGCGCCGGCGCGATGATCTTCCAGGGACCGTCGGGGCACTACGCCGGGTTCATCTTGGTCGGCGCGCTCGTCGCCTGCGCCACGCTGAAGAAGCCCGCGCTCCCCGCCGCGCCGACCGGCTGAGCCGGTCCGGCCCGCCGAGATCGCCGTGACCGAAAAGACCGTGGAGTAGGATCCGCCCGTGATCATGAAGAGCAACGAACTCGACTATGACTTCGCCGTGATCGGCGGCGGCCCGGCCGGCTCGTCCACCGCGATCGGCCTCGCGCGAAAAGGGCGCCGCGTTCTCGTTCTCGAGCGCGAGAAGTTCCCGCGCTTCCACATCGGCGAGTCGCTCCTGCCGATGTCGAACCACGTCTTCCACGGCCTCGGCATCCACGAAGCGTTGCTCGGAATGGACCCGGTCGAGAAGTGGGGAGCGTCCTTCATCACGGAGGACGGCAAGTACGACCGCTACGTCGACTTCACGCAGGCCTACCTCGTGCTCGAAGCGCGCGCGTTCCAGGTCGTGCGCTCGCAGTTCGACGAAATGCTCCTGAACCAGGCGAAGAAGCACGGCGCGCAGGTGAAGGAAGCCGCGACGGTGAGCGACGTGAAGTTCGGCGACGACGCCGCGGAGCTGACGTTCACGACGGACGGCGGCAAGACGACCGAGACGGCGCGCGTCGGCGCGATCGCGGATGCATCCGGCCGCCACGGCTTCCTCGCGAAGCGGCTCGGCCTGCGCACCATCGACCCGGACCTGAAGAAGCTCGCGATCTACTCGCACTTCGTGAACGTCCCGCGCCCCACCGGCCGCCGCTACGGCGACATCCGCTTGATCTCGCGCAATGACATGGGCTGGTTCTGGTTCATCCCCGTGTCGCGCGAGCTGATGAGCGTCGGCATCGTGATCGGCGCCGAGCGCCACCGCGAGCGGCTCGACCAGATGAAGGGTGCGTCGCTCGAGGAGCTGTTCTGGAGCTACGTGAACGAGACGCCCGCCGCGGCGAAGCTGCTCGAGAACGCGACCAGCTCGATGCCCTACCGGCAGGAGAGCGACTTCTCGTACTGGACGAAGACCTACTTCGGGAAGCGCTTCGTGCTCGTCGGCGACGCCGGCAGCTTCCTCGACCCGATCTTCTCGACCGGCGTGAGCATCGCGCTCAGCGGCGGGCTCGAAGCGAGCGACGCATTGGACGCGGCGTACGGCAAGGACGGTTCGGT
>CAZOLL010000367.1:0-4842 GCA_964580365.1 uncultured Phycisphaeraceae bacterium | reverse complement strand
CTGCAGCCGCGCGCGCGCGTCCTTCGCGAGCGGGCTCTTCGGCGCCTTGCGCATCACGAGGTGCAGCAGGTTGCCGCCGACTTCCTTCGCCGCGCCGCCGCGCTCGACCAAGTGGTAGCCGACGTAGAACAGCTCCGCGGGACCGAGCACCGTCTCGTGGCGCAGGCGTTCGAACAGCGGGAACTTCTCGGGCACGAGGCTCGAGACGAGCTGCAGCGCGGGGTCGGAAAAGCGCGCGTCGCCGGCCACGGTGCGCGGCGAGAGCTTGAGGAGCGAGACCGCCAACTCGTAGCGGACCTCGGGGTCGAAGATCTCGTGGCGTTCGAGCAAGCGGAACGTGCGCGCGGCTTCTTCGAAACGGCGGCTGCGCTTCTTGCGCAAGCCGCGCTTCACGAGCTCGGTGCGGACGTGGACCGGCGACGCGTGGCGGACGAGGAAGAGGAGCGGCTCGTACAGCCGCTGGTCCGCGTCGAGCAGCCGCGTGACCTTCTCCGCGAGACGGCGCACTTGGTCCTTCGAGAGCCCTTCGGTGTGGGCGCGCAGGATGCGCGCGTAGATCCACGCCTTGTCCTCGCGCGTCTCGCGCAGCAGGCGGTCGAGCAGCGCGCCGCGCGCGCTCTTCACCGCCATCAGCGATTCCGCCGCGAGGTCACGCACCGCCGGGTCGTCGTCCTCGAGGAACCGCATCAGCACTTCGGCGGAGCGCACGCCGTCCGCTTCCCGCAGCTTCTTCACCGCGAAGCGCTTCACGTCCATGCGCGAGCTGCGCGTGAGGGGCTCGATGTTCGGCGCGAAGTCCTGGCCGAGCGTCAGCGAGTAGAGGATGTCGAGGCTCGGGTTGACGACGTTCTGGAAGTCCTTGTCGTCGAGATAGGACAAGAGCGTCTTCGCGAGCGAATGGTGGCCGCCTTTCGCGCGCGGCGCAGAGCGCAGCGCCGCGAGCGCCGAGGCGCGCACCGCGGGATCCTGGCTTGGACGCGTGTAGGCGAGGAGCACCGACTCGACCGATGGGTCGTCGAGCAGCCCGAGGATGCGGAGCGCCGCGGCCTGCGCGTTCACCGACTTCTTCGCCGCGCGACTCGTCAGGAAGCGGCGCACCTGCTGCAGGATTCCGCGCTTCTCGCGCGCGTGCGCGCTGCGCAGCTCCTGCCGCACGGCGAACAGAGTCTCCTCCACCACTTCGTGATCGCTCGCGACCAGCGACTCGAGCAGGAGCCGCATGCCGTCCGCGCCGCGGACGCGCGCGAGGACGAGATGGATCGCGCGACGCTCGGCCGGCGTCGCCTTCGAGAGACGCGAGCTCAATTCGCGAGTGACCGAGCCGCCGAGCCGCGCGACGACGCGCACCGCCTTCTCGCGCAGTTCGTTGTCCGACTCGAGCAAGGGCAGCACGAACGGAAGCGAGTGGTGCGAGCCGATCTTCTCGAGCGCGTCGAGCACGTACCCCTTCAGCATCGGGTTGTGGCCGTTGCCGAGCGTTTCACCGAGGAAACGGATCACCGCGGGATCGCGCTCGCGCAGTTCGCCAAGGATGAGCGCCGCCGCGCATTGGAACTCCGCGCGTTCGTTGCGCAGGAGCGCGCAGATCTTCCGGACCGACTCACGACCACTCATCGAGCTCCTCCCGGAGACTCCTCACCGGGCGCACAGGATACCGGCGAACCGTTTCACCCATCAAACGGGCCGCGGGAGAAATCCACCAAGTTGCCACAATCGTTCCCCACAGCCCGTTGGCAACCTGTGGAAAACCTGCGAGGTGACGTTCGCAAGCGTTGGAGGAACGATCGCTTGCGCGCAGGGGGTCTCAGGCCGGCGCCGGTGGAAGCAGGAGCGAGCACGCTCCCGGCTCCAGTGAGATTTTCAGAGGCAGCATTCCCCCGGCGTCGCCGTCCGCCTGCCACGGAATCGGCTGCGCGCTGTTCAGCGTGACGTTGCGGGCGCGCAGGTGAATCGCATCCGGAAGGCGATCCAGGCTCCCGGCGAGGAGCGCGCGCGCCACGCGCAACAGCCGGCCCCGCAACGGCTCCCGCAGCACGACGAGATCGAGCCAGCCGTCGTCGGGTGCGGCCTTGTCGATGAGGCGGATCGGCCCGCCGTACGACGAGACGTTGAGCGACGCGACGTAGCGCGCGCCTCGAGCGACGCACGCGCCGTCGGCTTCGACGTCGATCGAGAACGCGTCGGCGTGCTTCAGCGAGCGCCATGCGACCGGCAGGTACGCGGCGAGGAAGAACTTCCCCTTCCGCGATTCGGTCACACGGCGCACGACCTCCGCGTCGATTCCCGCCGAGGCGATGAACGCGAACTTGCGGCCGTTCGCGTCGCCGAGGTCGATCTTGCGCAGGACGCCGTTCGTGAGGAGGTCCGCCGCGCCTTGCGCGGTGCGCGGCAGCCGGAACTCCTTCGCCAGCACGTTTCCCGTACCGGCGGGGAGGATCGTGAGCGTGCGATTCGGGGCGAGCCCGTTCAGGACTTCGTTGACCGTCCCGTCGCCGCCGCAGACGCCGACCAGGTCGACGTCCGTCGCGCCCGCCCACTGGCGCGCGTCGCCGGCGCGTGCCGTCTCGAGCAGCTCGACCGCGTGACCGGCGCGCCGCCAGAGGTCTGCGACCTCCGCGCCGAGCCGCCGGCCGCGGCCGCGACCGGAGATCGGGTTCACGATGATTCGGATCCGCATGGGTCGGGTCGAACCCCCGCCTCGTCCGCGCGTTGGCTCGCCGCCGCCGTGCGCCGCTACCATACCGGCGCCTTCTCCCCGACCAATGCGAAGCCGAAAGAAGGACCGCCCGCCGATGCTCGCCATTCTCCGCGCCCCCTCCCGCCTTGCCGCCGCCCTCCTCGCCGCCGCCACGATCCTCCAAAGCGCGCGTGCCGCCGACCCGGTGGTCGAAGCCATCTCGGAGACCGTGCGACAGTTCCGCATGACGCAGAACCAAGACGGCACCTACGGCAAGCCCGAGCACGCCCTACTCGCCACCGCGCGCGTGCTCCAGGGTCTCGGCGGCTGCGCCGAGCAGTACACGGTCCGCGACGGGCCGTTCGTGCGCGCCGCGGTCGAGACGCTCTTGAAGCACCAGAACGAGGACGGTTCGTTCGGCGACGATCCCGAGGTGCGAAACCTCCTGACGCCGGAGGTCGTGCTCGCGCTCGTCGTCGCCGCTCCGCAGCTCGAAGACGAAGCGCGGGCGAAGGCGGTCGCGTTCATCGCGAAATGTGCGATGCAGACCGAAGCGATGGACCGCGCGCTGGTCGCGGCAGGCGCGAAGGCGGCGCCGACGTCGGCCAAGCCCGAGCCCGCCGCGATCACCGCCGCCGTCGATGCCGCGCTCGCCAAGGGCGCGACCGGCGACGCCGAGCGAGCCGCCGCACGAATGCTCGCGATGATGGGCCCGGGCCACGCGCCACAGGAGTCGGTCGCGCGCCTCTCGGCCGGCCTCCGCGAGCGGCAGGTCGCGGTGGTGCGTCCGCTCGCGCAGGAGCACGTTCTCGCCGCGGCCGACCGACTGCTTGCGCTGATCGATCTCGCGAAGCTGATCCCCGCCGCCCCCGCCAAGCCGGCTGCGACCAAGGAAGCGCCGGCCCCGCGCGCGCTCCCGGCCAACGACGACGAGGCGAAGACGCGCATCGAGGAGGCGCTCGCGTTCCTCGAGAAGAACCAGCAGAACGGACGCTTCGGCATCGGCGGCACGCCGGACCCGGGCGTCACCGCGCTCGCGCTCTCCGCGGTGCAGCGCGCGACCAAGGCGTTCGAGCTCCCGATGCCGGGCTACGTCGCGCCCGGACTCGAGTGGTTGCGCTCGCTGCAGAAGCCCGACGGCGGCATCTACGACAAGGGGCTGAAGATCTACGTGACCAGCATCGCGGTCGAAGCGCTCGTCGCGTCGGACGACGCGGAAAACGCCGAGGTCGTGAAGAAGGCGGTCGACTTCCTGAAGCAGTCGCAGCTCGACGAGGGCGAAGGGTATTCCGCCGAGGAGGACCCGTACTACGGCGGCTTCGGCTACGGCAGCTCCGAGAAGCCCGACCTCTCGAACACGCAGATCGCGATCGACGCGCTCAAGTCCGCGGGCGTCCCGTCCAGCGACCCCGCGTTCAAGAAGGCGATCGAGTTCCTGCAGCGCTGCCAGAACCGCACCGAGACCGGCGCTCCGCCCGTGCCGAAGAAAGACGGCACGACGATCGTCCCGGGCACCGACGGCGGCGCGGTCTACCGGCCGGGAGACAGCAAGGCCGGCACGGACCCGGCGGGCGACGGCAAGGTCGTCGCGCGCTCCTACGGCTCGATGACCTACGCCCTGCTGAAGTCCTACCTCTTCGCCGGACTCGACCCCGCCGACCCGCGCGTGTCGGCCGCCGTCGACTGGATCCAGAAGCACTTCACGCTCGCGGAGAACCCCGGCTTCCCGCGCGAGAAGAACCTGAACTACCAGGGCCTCTTCTACTACTACCTCTCGCTCTCCCGCGCGCTCGCGGCCTACGGCCAGGACGAGCTCGTCGACGCCGGCGGCAAGAAGCACGACTGGAAGTCCGAACTCCGCGCGCGGCTCTTCGGCATGCAGCAGCGCGACGGCTCGTGGTCGAACACCATGCACTCGCGCTGGATGGAAGACATGCCGGAGCTCGTAACGAGCTACGCGCTGCTCGCGCTGGTCGAGGCGAAGTGAGGCGCCGAAGGGCGGATCACCGCGCCAGTTTCACGTTGCCGTAGCGGCGTCGCTCGGACTCACTCCGCTTCGGCGGTCTCTTCCGCGCGGCTCGCGCGCTTCCGCTCGTGCTCGTCGAGCAGGAGCTTGCGGATGCGGATCGCGCCGGGCGTGACCTCGACGAGCTCGTCGTCGTCGA
>CAZOLL010000366.1:0-4847 GCA_964580365.1 uncultured Phycisphaeraceae bacterium | reverse complement strand
AGTCCGACACAGCTTGGGCGCTTCCACAGGAAGCGCTCGTCAGGACGCACCATGGCGCGTGAGTCTACCGAGCTTGTCCGGCCCGATCTTCGCAGCTACCGTCCGCCGCGATGACCGGAAGCGCCGCGCACGACGAGCAGGCCCTGCTGCACGACGCCTCCACGACGTGCATCCTCTCGGTCAGCGGCAAGCACCGCGTCGACCTGCTGCAGCGGCTCACGACGAACGACCTGAAGAAGGTCGAGGTCGGCCTCGGCCAGACGAACGTCTTCACGACCAACAAGGGGCGCATCGTCGACTGGGTGCGCATCCTCCCGTTCGACGAGTCGCTGCTCCTGCTCGCGAGCGCCGGGAATGGCGCGGCGCTACGCGCGTGGATCGACCGCTACACGATCACCGAGGACATCACGATCGAGGACGTGAGCGACCGCCACCGGCTGTTCCACCTTCTCGGTGCACGCGCCGTGGACGTCGCGGCGGGGATCGATGCGGGCGTCGCCTCTGGACCGCCGAACGGATTCCGGCCGGTCGAGGTCGATGGGCACGAATCGATCCTCGTGAAGACCGAAGGCCTGGTCGCACACTCGGGCTTCCTCGTGCTCGTGCGGCGCGCCGACGCGGACGCGGTCCTCGCGGCGCTCGTCGCGCGCGGTGCGCGCGCGATCGACGACGCGACCTTCGAGGCACTGCGCGTCGAGCACGGGCTGCCGAGGTTCGGCGCGGACCTCGGCGAGGACTTCCATCCGCTCGAGGCCGGACTGTGGAGTGCGGTGTCGTTCGCGAAAGGCTGCTACGTCGGGCAGGAAGTCATCGCGCGGCTCAACACCTACGACAAGGTGACGAAGAACCTCGCGCGCCTGCGCCTGTCGCAGCCGGCGAAGCCCGGCGATCGCATCCTGCAGTCGAAGGACGGTAAGGACGTCGGCGTGCTCACGAGCGTCGCGGGGCCGCCTCAGCTCGCGGAGTGGCGCGCGCTCGGATACGTGAAGAAGCGTTGCGAAGCGGAGCTCATCGCGGGCGCGCCCGGCGCTACGGGCTCGACGAACCGAGTGGAAGTCGGGAGCGTCGTGCGCGTGTAACCGCGCGGCGTCCCGCGCCGTCAGGGCACGGCGTCGAACAGGAACAGGTCGCCCGCGAGGTACTTCAAGCCCGAGTCGACGATCACCGTGACGACGCGCTTGCCCGGGCCGAGCCGGCGCGCGACGTCGAGCGCGACGCAGACGTTCGCGCCGCAGGAGATCCCCCCGAAGATCCCCTCCTCGCGCGCGAGACGCCGCGCAGTCGCGTACGCGTCGGCGTCGCTCACCGGCGCCGCCTCGTCGATGAGGTCCTTGCGCAGGATGCCGGGCAGGAAGCCCGCGCCCATCCCTTCGAGCCGGTGCCCGCCGGTCGGCGCGAGGCCGGCGATCGGTCGCGAGGTCATCGGCTCCACCGCGACCACGCGCACGCCGGGCGCGCGCTCCTTCAGCACTTCCGCGTTGCCCGAGAGGCAACCGCCGGTGCCGACGCCCGCGACGAACGCGTCGACGCGGCCGTCGAGCGCTTCGAGCGTCTCGTCCGCCATCGCGTGGTAGGCCGAGCGGTTGTCGACGTTGTTGAACTGATCGGTCCAGAACGTCCCCGGCTCTTTCGCCAGTTCGCGCACGCGCGCGATCAGCCCCTGGATCAGCTCCTTCGTCACCTTGCGGTCGACCGCTTTCGTGACGGCGACGGTCGCGCCGAACGCGCGCATCGTGCGGATCTTCTCCTCTGAGAACGCATCCGACGACTCGAAGTGCGCGCGGTACCCCTTCGACGCGCAGACGAACGCGAGCGAGCTGCCGGTGCTGCCGCCGGTGTAGTCGACGACGCGCCCGCCCTCCTTCAACTCGCCGCGCCGCTCGGCGCCCTCCACCATCGACAGCGCCATGCGGTCCTTCATGCTGCCGGTCGGGTTCGCGCTCTCCATCTTCACGAACACGTCCGCGCCGCCGGGCGACGCCATCCGCGCGAGGCGGACGAGAGGCGTGTTGCCGATCGCGTCGAGGACGGGCGGGCGCATGGCGGCGGTCACGCTAACCGATCGGGTCCGCTCGCGTCGCCCGACGCGCGCTTCTCGAGCAGCGCGCGGATCGCGGCGAGCTCTCTCCGCACCTCCTCGATCTCGCCCTCGGTTTGCTTCTCCTCCGGTGCGAGGAACCACGCCGCGATGAAGCCCGACATCGCGCCGAACAGGCCGACACCCGTCGTCATCAGCACGGCGCCGACGAAGCGTCCCGCGGTCGTGACCGGGTAGCGGTCGCCGTAGCCGACGGTCGTCACGGTCGCGAACGCCCACCACAGTGCGTCGCCCGGCCCCTTGATGTTGCATCCGGGCTCGTCCTCGACGTTGAGGATGACGATGCTCGCGACGCTGACGATCAGGATCGAGAAGATCACCGCCGCCATCGCCGCGTTCTGCGCGCGCCGCTTCAGGATGAAGTTCGCGATCACCTTCGTCGCGCGCACGCCGCGCAAGACGCGCAGGAAGCGGAACACTCGCAGCGCGCGCCCTCCCTGCAGCCCCCACGCCGGGATGCTCGAGAGCAGGTCGATCCATCCCCACGTGACGAAGTACTTCCACCGATTCTGCGCGATCGCGAAGCGGTAGACGAAGTCGATCAGGAAGACGACGCACAGCGCGTGATCGGTCCAGCCGAGGATCTGCACACTGTCGATGTCGAGATGCAGGAACGACTGCGCCGCGAGGATGAACAGCGCATAGACGCACAGGACGAGAATGAGCAGCTCGTACCCGCTCGCGTGTTCGTGCTCCGGCTCGTGAGGCGGTTGTGTCCCTGCCGTCGACATCGTTCCTCCAGCGCTCGAACCGTTCGTCATCGGGGCCCGCTCGCGCGCGCGAAGGAGCAGGTCGCCGCAACCATGCGACTTTCGCAGTGCGGCGACGAGCGCCTGCAGACCTCCTGGCCGTGGCTGCGCAGCAGTTGATCTGCGGCGAGGTGCGCCGCGCGATCGTCGCCGGATTCGTCCGCCGTCGCGTCGAGGATCTCGCGCGGCTTCGTGCCGACCGATCGCTTCAACGTGTCGAACGCCTCGCGACGCTTCGCGTCGTTCGCGAGGTAGGCGACGTTTTCCCACAGCACGAGTTCGAACGCGCGCGTCGGGAACGCCGCAGGCGGATGCCCGTGCTGCCGCGCGAGATCGGCGACGAGCGCCGGAAGCGGCGCGCGCGGAATCGATCGCGGGCGGGAAGGAGCCATGGCGTCGGGCGCCGAGTGTAGGCGCGCCGAGCCGGACTCCCGTTCTCGTCCTCAGTCGAGCGCCATCTCAGCGCCGTTCGTGCCGGCGCCCCCGATCGGGTTCGAGGCGTCGATCACGAACGCCTGCATTCGCACCGTGACGGGCGGGACGCTCGGCGGCAGCGGGCCGCGCACCGTCACGGCGCCGGCGCCCGCGGTGAAACCGGAGAGCGGGAAGATCGGCGTGACGGGGAACAGGTTGTTCACGAGGAAGGTGCAGCCGCCGCCGATGGGGATCGCCGCGCGCGCGAGTCCGAGGAACAGAAGGGCGCTCGACCCGCCGAGTCCGCGGTCGATGACGAGTTCGATCGTGCCCGAGCCGTGCGGGCAGCCAGCGACCGAGAGACGCGGGACCATGCCGGCGAAGCCGGCGCAACCGTTGCCGTAGCTCGCGAGCGCGGGCGTGCACCCGCGGTGGATCGCGACACGCGACGACGCGACGCCGGGCGCTCCGCTGAAGTACCCGCCGATCACGAGGCCGGGGCCTCCGAGCGCGGCCGACTCGACGTGCGCGAGGCCGTTCACCTGGCCATCGAGGCCGCCGCCGGGCGACGACCACGCTTCGCAGCGCCACCGCGCGAAGTTCTTCGCCGCGCCGCCGCTCGCGGTGGCGAAGTCGCCGCCCGCGTAGAGCGCCGGGCCGTCGCCGTCATCGAAGACGTCGAGCGCGAACACCGGACCGTCGACGCCGCTGCCGACCGCCTGCCACCCGGTCGTCGGCGTCCACCGCGCGACGTGATTGCGAACTTGCGGGCCGAGCATCGTGAACTGCCCTGCGGCATGGAGCGCATTGCCGCTGCCGTCATCGAACGACGCGAGCGCCTCGACCGCGAGGTCGAAGGTCCCGAGCGCGCTCCACGTCGAACCGCTCAGGCGCGCGATCTTGCCGGCGAGGCTCGGCGACGTGACGAGACCGCCCGCGCAGAGCTTTGCGCCGTTGCCGTCGTCGAACGTGCACAGGGTCTTCACGATCGGGATGATCCCGGTGCCCGGCGACGACCACGCGCCGTTCTTCCAGCGCGCGACGCCCGTGACGGGCGCGGCGCCGGCCAGAGACATCTGGCCGCCCGCGTAGAGCGCGGATCCCGTGCCGTCGTCGTGCACCTGCAGGTCGAGCACGTCGCCGTCGGTCCCGCCGCCGACCGCGGACCACGCGGTCCCGTTCCAGCGCGCGACGTGCGCGAGCGGCAGGAACGTGCCAGAGTTCTCGAACGAGCCGGCCGCGTACAGCTGAGGGCCGCTGCCGTCGTCGAACACCTCGAGCGCCCACACCATCGAGTCGAGTCCGGCGCCGAGCGTGGACCACGACGTGCCGTCCCAGCGCGCGATGTTCTTCGCCTGGATCCCTCCGACGTGCTCGAAGCGGCCGGCGACGTAGAGCGCCGGGCCGCTGCCGTCATCGAATTCGATCGCGTCGCGCACGTCGACGCCGCCGATGCCCTGGCCCGACGTCACCGCCGACCACGCGCCGCTCTTGCATCGCGCGAGGTTCGCCGCGCCGATCCCGCCGACGCCACCGGGGCCGAGCGTCCCGGTGAAGCCGCCGCCCGCGAACACCGCGCGGCCGCC
>CAZOLL010000365.1:0-4850 GCA_964580365.1 uncultured Phycisphaeraceae bacterium | reverse complement strand
ACCACAGGAGGTCGGCGCGCTTGCCGTATTCCTTCGGGTCGACGCGCTCGGCCACGATCGAATTCCAGAGCCGCGCCCCGTCGAGCAAGATCGGGATGCCGCGCGCGGCGGTGAGCGCGCGGATCGAGTCGAGCACGGAAAGCGGCTGCACGACGCCGCCCGCGATGTTGTGCGTGTTCTCGAGGCAGACGAGCGCCGTCTTCGGGAAGTGGACGTCCTCGCCGCGGATCGCGGCTTCGATCGACGCGGGGTCGAACACGCCGCGCGGCGCGACCACGGTGCGGCACTGCACGCCGGAGATGACGCCGAGCGCGCCGGCCTCGAACAGGATGATGTGGCTGTTCTGCTCCGCGATGATCTCGTCGCCGGGGCTCGTGAACAGCCGGATGCCGATCTGGTTCGCCATCGTGCCGGTCGGCACGAACAACCCGGCTTCGCGGCCGAAGCGCGCGGCCGCCATCTGCTCGAGGCGCGTGACCGTCGGGTCTTCGCGGTACACGTCGTCGCCGCCGAGCGCGCGCGCCATCGCCTCGCGCATCTCGGGCGTCGGCGTGGTGATCGTGTCGCTACGGAAGTCGGAAGCGCGATCGCTCATCGGATCTTTGCGTCTGAATGCGGCGGGACGGCCGAACGAAGGCGGAACCCTATGCGCCCGGCGAGACCCGCGTCAAGTCGAGCGCCACGGCGTGATCAGCGCGGCGATCGCCGCGAGCCACGCGAGAGCGGCGAGCCTGAGCCAGCGATCGCGGATCAGGAGACGCGACGGATCCTCGCCGTCGGCCGAATGCGTGAATGCCCACGCGGCGCGCAGGACGCCGCACAGCGCGATCGGCGCGGTGATCAGCAGCCGGCGGGAGCCGAACTCGTGCACGGTCCGCGGGGCGACCGTGTACGCGGTGTAGGCGACGACGAGCGCCGCGCCGGCGATCCACGCGGAGGCGCGTGCGAGCCGCGGCGAGTATCGCGCGCGCGGCAGCACCGCGCCCGGGTCGAGGCGCGCGACCTCGGCGGCGCGCTTGCCGAACCCGAGGAACACCGCGACGAGCGTGGCGCAGGTGATCAGCCAGTGCGACACCGGGACGCCCGCGGCCGCGCCGCCCGCGAGAACGCGCAGGAGGAACCCGCCGCCGATCACGACGACGTCGAGCACGGGCACGCGCTTCAAGAATGCGCTGTAGAGCATCCCGAGCGCGAGGTACCCCGCGAGGAAGCCGAGCTCCGCGCGCGGGTCGGCCGACGGCGCGAACCAGACGATCGCGAACGCGATCACCACGAGGAAGCGCGCGGCCCACACGGCGCGCGCCACGGGGAGCTGACCCGACGCGATCGGACGCTGCCGCTTGGTCGAGTGACGACGATCGCGCTCGCGATCGAGAACGTCGTTCCACAGGTAGTTCGCGCTCGACGCCGCGCAGAACGCGGCCGCCGCCGCAAGCGCGCCGAGAAGCGCCGGCGAATCGCCGAGCCGCCGCGCGAAGATCGCGGGGAGCAGCACCGCGACGTTCTTCACCCACTGCCACGGGCGCAGCGACCGAAGCAACGCGCTCACGAGCGCGCCCACGACGCGGGCGAGGGGTCGCTCGGCGCGACGTCCCCCACGATCGCGATCCGTTCTCCGCCCGCGGCGGGATCGACGCGCTCCCCGTTCGCTGACACGACCTCGACCGACGGCAGGCGCTCCGCCTTCCAGCCCTCGACCAGAACGAGATCGACCGGCGGGAGTCCCACGAGCACGTCCACGAATCGCGGCTCGGTCGCGCTCACGGGCTCCGAGCTCCGCACGACGCGGTCCGGACCGACCAGGACCACGCGTGCGCCCGCCGCGAGGAAGCGCTCGTCATCCTTCGCGCCCGATGACTCCGGCGCGGCGAGCGCGTGCGGGATGCGATGGTGCGTGTGCTTGACGACGACGCAGGTCACGCCGGCCGGTCTCAAGAACGGGATCAGCTCGACGAGGAGCGAAGTCTTCCCCGACCCCGACACTCCGATGAACGAGACGGCGCGCATGCGCCGGATGATAGGACCGCGGGCGCCCCCGAGGAAACGCGCGCGAGCGCCGTCAGCGCGGCGAGGCGGCCGGCGCTCCCTCGAAGATCGCGCGCACCCGCTCGACGATCTTCATCGGCGAGAACGGCTTCGTCATGTACTCGTCGACGCCGAGGTTCAGCCCCTTCACGCGGTCGGACTCCTGACCCTTCGCGGTCAGCATGATCACGTAGCTCGACTTCAGCGCCGGGTCGTTCTTCACTTCCTCGAGAACCTCGAAGCCGTTCTTCTTCGGCATCATCACGTCGAGCAGGATCACGGCGGGATGTTCTGAGCGGATCTTGTCGAGCGCCTCTTCGCCATTCGTGGCCTCCGACACCGGGAAGCCTTCCTTCTGGAGGACGAAGCTCAGCGAGCGAAGGATGAACGGCTCGTCGTCGACGACCAGCACGCGTTTGTCCGACATCACTTCCTCCCGACGTGCGCAAGCTCGACCGCGCGAGCGCGATCGAGCGACGCGGCCCCGTCTCTCATCGGCTGCCCACGGGACGCAGCTTGATCCGAATCGGCTCGGGCTCCGCCGGCGTGATCGCGCGCGAAAGGCGCACGAGGTTCTTTCGTCCGCGACGGCGGTGCGCGACACGGTCCATCGTCCGGTCGATCAGGAGCAGTCCGTATCCGCTCGGCCGCGGCTCGTTCGCCGCGCGCTGGGGATTCGGAGCCGGCGCCTCGAACCCGCGCCCGCGGTGCGCGATGCTCGCGCGGAAGCGTCCCTGCTCGACCGTGACCAGGAGCTCGACGAGCGCGGGATCGCTCTTCGGGTAGGCGTGCCGCGCAACGTTCGTCAGCGACTCCTGCAGCCCGAGGAGGATCTCGTCGATCTCCTCGCGCCGGAAGCGCGCGCGTCCATCCGTCGCGAGCATCGACTCCACGATCGCGCGCACTCGCGCGAGCGACGCACCCGCCGCGTCGAAACGGATCCGCACCGACATTCCAGAGCCGGCCATGCCCGGCTTCGTCGGCTGCGGGGCGCGACGTTCTTGAGTTCGATCGGGAGATTTCCGGCGCGCGAGGAAGACGGCGCGATCAGAACCAGAGCAACGTCGCGATGCCGAGCGGGACGAGATACGCGGCGAACCACGGCACCCGGCCGCGGCGCGCAATGAACGAAAGCACCTCGAGCGCGAGCAGACCCGTCACGAAACTCGCGACGATCCCGGCGCCGATCCCGGCCAGCTGCTCGCGAGGCACGGCGCGCAGGTCGTTCGCGTCGAGGACCAGCGCGCCGAAGATGACGGGCATCGACATCAGGAACGAGAAGCGCGCCGACTCGCGCGGCGACAGACCGCACGTCACGCCGGCGACGATCGTGGTGGCGGAACGGGAAACGCCCGGCACCAGCGCCAGCACCTGCGCGAGACCGACGACGAGCGCCGTCCTCCACGAAATCGTGTCCGCCTCGCCGGCGCCGTCCTGCCGCTTCCGCGAGAACCAGAGGATCAGGGCCGTGAACAGGAACCCGACTCCCGTGATGCGCGGCATGTCGAACCACTTCTCGATCGAGTTCTTGAACAGGAGCCCGATGATTGCGGTCGGCAACGTCGCGACGATGACGCCGGCGAGCAACGGTCGCGCGCCCGTTTCGCGCGACGGCGCGAGCGCTCGCAGAAGCCGAAAGATGTCGCGCCGCATGTAGAGCAATACCGCGAAGAACGTCCCGGCGTGCAGAGCGATCTCGACCGTCGCGCCGCGGTCGCCTGCGACGTCCACCCCGAGCAGGTGCTTGCCGAGCACGAGGTGGCCCTTCGACGACACCGGCAGGAACTCGGTGAGCCCCTGGATGACGCCCAGCACGACGAGCTTGAGGAACAGTTCCACGGAGCGGAGGGTGGGTCGCGATCAGGTCAGGCCGACGAGCCGGTACACGCGCGCGCGCAACCGCTCGAGGTCGAGTGGCTTCGTCACGAAGTCGTCGATGCCCTGCCCGAGCAGCGGGCGCGCCTGTTCGTCGGTGAGGAAACCGGACATGCACACGATGCGCGTCCCGACCAGCTCCGGCCGCGCGCGCACGGTGCGCGCGACGTCGAGGCCGGTGACGTCGCCGAGGTTGTAGTCGATCAGCAGCAGGTCCGGCCGGAAGGCCATGGTCTTCGTCCCGGCCTCGTAGCCATTGGTCGCGGTCTCGATGTCGAAGAGGTCGAGCGACCGGAAGTACTCGACGAGCAGCGCGACGATCGCGGCCTCGTCGTCGACGATGAGCAGCCGCCGGCGCCCCGCGCCGCGCGCGGCCGACTCGAGCGGACCGAGCGGCAGACCGTGCGCACGCATGAACGCGATCAGCCGATCGCGCGGCACGCGCCGGTCGCGGCCGCCGGGGACCTTGTACCCGGACAGCGCTCCCGTATCGATCCAGCGGATCACCGTGCGAATCGTGACGTTGCACAGCTTGGCCGCCTCGCCGGTGGTGAACACCTCGCGATCGGGCCCGATGGGCGGAGACGAGCGGCCGCGGCGGGCCATCGTCAGCCGCCGTTTCGGCGAAGGAGTTGAGCGGAACAGGGCATCGGCAGGTCCGGTTCGAAGTCGTGGATCGTCTCGCCGACCCCTCGACCTGTCGCGGAAAGCGCAGATCATACGGATCGACCCGCGGCGACCGCGACCGCCGAACTCCCGCCGCCCGCTTGCGGCGGCGGCGCGCGTCGCGTACAAACCCCGACTCTCCGTGGGCGATTAGCTCAGTTGGCTAGAGCACCAGCTCGACAAGCTGGGGGTCGCTGGTTCAAGTCCAGCAACGCCCACCACTCGTAAGACCGCGTTGAGCCGCAGCTTGCGGCAACCGCTTGCCGCGAGGCGAGCGTGCGACG
>CAZOLL010000364.1:0-4867 GCA_964580365.1 uncultured Phycisphaeraceae bacterium | reverse complement strand
CTCCGATCGAGATGCTCGAGCCCGCGCTCCCGCTCCGGGTCACGCACCTTTCCATCCGGTCCGGCTCGGGCGGCAGCGGCGCGCGGCGCGGCGGCGACGGCCTCGTGAAGGAGTTCCTGGCGCGCGCACCGATCTCCGGAGCGCTGCTCGCCGAGCGCCACGTCTCGCGGCCGCCCGGCGCGAACGGCGGTCGTTCAGCGGCCGGGGGCGGTGCGCGCATCGTGCGGCGCGGCGCGCGCACGGGGAGTCGACTCGCCGCGAAAGCCACGTTCGAGCTGCTCACCGGAGACGTCCTCCGCATCGAGACGCCGGGCGGCGGCGGATACGGTGCTCGCGGCTCGCGCCGCAAGAAGGGACGCCGATGAGATCGATCCTCGCGTTCTTCCTCTCGCTGGTCGTCGCCGGCGCGCTCCCCGCGTGTTCGACGCCGGAGTCCGCCGAAGTCGAGGGGATTACGCGGGATCCTGACGGTCTGTTTCGCGGCATCGACCTGCCGGGCGCCGACCCGGATCTCGTGTACGAATTGTCGCGTCGCATCATCCGCACGCACTTTGCCGGCGCCGCCGTGTCGGAGGACGCGAAGCTGCGCACGGTCAGCACCTCGCGCGGCTGGGACCGCGAGCCGCGCCGCATCGACGTCTACGTCCAGGTGTCGCAGATCGCAGGCGGGTCGCGAGTCTCCATCTACACCCCGGTGTTCGCGCTGCGCGACGACGTCACGCAGGACCCGACGCGCGACCCGTGGGAGTACTTCGACGAGGACATGTTTCTCGAGAACCGCATCCTGCGCGAGATCTACGACGAGGTGTTCGTCGCTCCGTTGCCGGCCGCGTCCGCAGCGGTCGAATCCCCCGCGACGGCGCCGGTCCCGGAGCAAGACGGCGGCTGAGACGAACGCACGTCCGGGCGCTCAACTTTTCGTTCGCGAGCAGCCGATGGGCGGGAACGGAAGTTCCGATGCCCAAGCCCCCGCTCGTCCGCGCTCCATCGCGTCGCATGATCACGGCCGCCGCCGGCGCCGTGGTCTTCACCGCCGCGGTGTTGATCCTGACGTTGCGCGTCGGGCCGCCGCTCTTCGTCGTTCTCGACGTGGTCCTGCCGCTGACGATCGCGCTCTTGTGGAGCGCGCGCGGTCGCGACTTCGTCGCGCGCGGCGGGCCGCTTGCCCCGGCCGGTTCGCTCATGATCTTCGCCGGCGTCGCGATCGACCTGGTGCCCGGCCTCGTCGAGTCCGAGGCGTGGTCGTCCGCGTCGACCTTCGTGAAGGTCGGCGGCGTGGCGTTGCTTGCGATCGTCGCGGATCGTTGTCGCCGGAGTCGCTCGGATGGCGAGCCCTCCGGACCCGCGCAACTCTCCGCGCTCGATCTGCTCGCGGAGCCGTTGCTCGGAATCGACGCCGACGGCCGCGTCGTGTACCAGAGCCGCGCCGCGCGTCCGCTCGTCGGCCGCGACGTCGCGCGAGCACGGATGCCGCTCGCGGAGATCCTGAGCCTGGAAGGCATCGACGTCGATGCCGCGCTCGGCTCCCATGCGAAAGCGCCGGGCGGATTCTGCTGCCACGGTCGCGTCCTTGGCGAACGTTCGCGCGACGTCATCGTCACGGTGCACGACGCCGACGGGTTCCAATCCGCAGGTGGTGCGCCGCTCGCCGCGGTCGTTCAGCTCGTCGACGTGCCGTCGACGCTGCTCGGCCGGCGCAACGGCGGCGAGACCCCGACGTCGTTCGTGAGGCAGCTCGCCCGCATCGCGCACGAGTTGAACAACCCGCTGGCGGCCCTGTGCGGCGCATCGGCCTTGCTCGAGCGCGGCGGCGGGCAGAAGGACGCGAGGACGAACGACCCGTTGGTCGAGGGGATCGTCCGCCACGCCGAGCGCTGCCGGCGCATCGTGCGACGCGTGCTCGGACTCGTGCGCGGCGAGCGCGAAGGTGAGGGCGAGGTCGAGCTGAACCGACTCGTCGAGCAGTTCTCCGAGGACTTCCACAGCGTCTTCTCGAACCGAGGCGTGATGCTCAAGGTGCAGCCCGCCGAGCTCCCGACGGTCGTCTGGTCGAACCGCGCCGGACTCGAAGAGGTGCTGATCAACCTGGTGTCGAACGCGTGCTCCGCGATGATCGACGAGGCAGCGGGGCGCGGCGGCGGTTCGGTCCAGATCTCGGTGAAGCAGGACGGTGACACGGCCGGCTTCGACGTCGAGGACGATGGACCCGGCATCCCGGACGAAGTGCGAGAGCGGGTATTCGACGAGTTCGTTTCCGGCCGCCCCGGCGGTACGGGGCTCGGCCTCACCATCTGTCGCGAGGTCGTCGACGCCTCGGGCGGGACGATCGTCGCGGAGCCGCGCCAGCCGAACGGGACGCGCATCCGCGTGCGACTGCCCTGCTCTCAGCCGGCGCCCCGCACGGACACGAGCGACTCGCGCACGCAGCGCGTTGCGAAGCGGAGACTTCGCGTGCTCGCGGCCGACGACGAGCCGGTGCTCCGCCTCGTGATCGAACGTTCGCTCTCCGCCGCCGGACACTCGGTCGTCGCGGTGGAGGACGGCGCTGCGGCGAAGGATCGTCTGCTCCGCGAGGAGTTCGACGTCGTGGTGTCGGATCGAGCGATGCCGAAGCTCGACGGCGACTCGCTGTACCAGGAGACGACGCGCGAGCGGCCCGAGTACCGCGGCCGCTTCGTCTTCCTCAGCGGCTCCGCGTTCGAGTCGCTGCCCGACGACGTGCGCCAGGACGGCTGCGTCCTCGTCGCGAAGCCGTTCGAGGAGGTCGACTTGCTGCGCGCGGTCGACTCCATCGGCAGCCAGGAGCGCGAGCCCGCGCGCGGTTGATCCCACCAGGACGGCCGGGAAAAGGGCGAGGGGGCGCCCCCGTAGGGAAGGCGCCCCCTCGACACGGTGGCTGCGGGACCCACGTCAAGGGCCCGCCGGCCAGGTGACTTCTCAGGTCTGCAGCCTCCGTTTGTCGCAACAGTCAGAACACATGCTGGGACCACCTCCTTTCATACAGGGCCATGCCGAACGCTCCTGAGTGTGGAGACGAGCGGCCTTCGGGGTCCGTCGCGCAGCGTCCGCGCGACACAGAGGTCCTACCGGAACCAATCAGTCCTACTGGGACTACCGTGACCGCGACCGGGGAAGACACGAGCCCGTCCCGAGCCGAGGCCCTGAACTCCGTCAGACGTCGCCGTCCGGCGGAGAAGGGGCGCGAGCGAACCTCACTCGCGAACCTCCTCGGATTGGATCGGATGCCCGCGCCGTCGTCCACATCGAAAAAATGCGGCTCTACGATGCGTCGATGATCCGAAACACGAGCGCGCCCCGATCGGTCCGACTCGCGGGCGCGCTGCTCCTCCTGCTCGCGGTCGTCGGCGGTCTCTACCTCGCGCAGCGGCGGATCCACGAGCTCGTCCCGAGCTTGGTGCCGGTCGTGCGCGATGCGCGGATCGAACTGCTTGAGCGATTGAGGGACGCTCGCCAGGAGTCCGGGTATCCGGAGGACACCGACTGGCGCGGAATCCTGATCGCGCGCGACGAAAACCGCGACGAGGCCGACCTTCCGCTGCTCCTCCCGTTCGACGGCGCGCTCGCGTTCACGAGGATCCCGGTGCATCCGAACGCGCGCTTCGTGGGGGGCGTCCGCCCGCCGCGCGCGCGTGCCGCAGCGCTCGCAGGACTCGTCGTCCGGTTCTCGTTCTCCGTGCGGTTCGAGGGCCGCGAGACCGACCTCGGCGTCTCATCGACGGTCCCCGCGGCCGGCGACGGACGCGAACCGGATTCGGATCGCACGGCGGTCGACCTGCGGATCCCGCGCGAATTCGAGGGGAAGACCGTCGAGCTCGTGGTGCGCACGAAGTCGAGCCGCGAGCCGCCCTCGTCACTGCCGCCCGGTCTGCCCGCCGAGTCGATGTTCCCGGCGCTGCTCTCTCCCGCGATCGTCTCCGACGGCGCGAAGTCGCGAATGGAGAACGTGAGTTTCGATCGCGAGGTGCTCGTCGCGGACCTTCTCGACCGCTACCCCGAAGCCGTCGCGAACGACCGCGAGCTCGAGCACGTGGTGATCGCGAACGTGCCGGAGCTCGCCTTTGCGATCTCGACTGGCGCCGACGGGGCGAAGCGCGTCATCCCGAACGAAGCGTCGGGCCGCACCAATGCGTTCGAGGCGCTTGACGCGCGTTCGCACCCGCGCGCCGCGCGGGGCGGCCCGCGGGCCGCCCTCTTCTTCGGGACCGACTGCACCATCGCACGCTTTCCGGTCGACGTTCCGGCCGAGGGCGCGACGCTCGCGTTTGCGATCGGCATCGACTGGCGCTCTGCGGGCGTCGCGCCGGCGGTATTCACGATCACGGCGGGCGGCGACGATCTGTTCGACGAGACGCTCGACGCGAAGGAGCGCCCCGGAGACGTCGGCTGGCACGAACGGCGCGTCGACCTCGCCAAGTTCGCGGGCAAGCGAGTGGTCCTCGAGTTCTCGGGCGAGTCCGGCGTGGGGCAGCCGCGCACGATCGAGGTGACGGAGTCGCGGCCGCTCGGACCCGGACCGAAGTCGATGCTCGAGGTTCGCGCCGTGCGCGGGGCGTTCGCAGAGCCGCGCGTGGTGCGCACCGCCTCGACCGCCGCGAGGCTCGCGGCGACCGACCGCCCGAGCGTCATCGTCGTGAACGTCGAAGCGTTCCGCGCCGACGTCCCGTCGTTCGCGGGCGGTCCCGACGGCATCACGCCGGCGCTCGACCGCCTCGCGTCGGAAGGCGCGCGCTTCGACGACTGCATCACCGCCGCGCCTTGGACCGCGCCGTCGGTCGCCTCCCTGTTCACCGGGCTGTATCCGCAGGGCCACGGCGTCGAGTCGTACGAGAGCATCACGCTCGGCGCG
>CAZOLL010000363.1:0-4878 GCA_964580365.1 uncultured Phycisphaeraceae bacterium | reverse complement strand
TCCCGCCCGGGGGCGCCGGCGAGCGGACCTCCGGGTGCATCGGGCAGGTCCAGATCGAACCGGTCGCACCGGCCGCGCCGGTGCTCGCGGCGCCGGACGGTGTCTTCGGCGGCGGGTGCGTCGCCGCGGGCGCCGCTGTGCCGGGCAGGAACCGCTCCGGTTCCTTCTCGAAGCGTGCGCGGCAACTCGCTGCGCAGAACCAGTACTCCCGTCCCGCATGCACGACCGGCCCGTGGCCGCGCGACGGGTCGACGCGCATCCCGCACACGGGGTCGACGTGCGCGGGCGCTTCGCTCACTCGATTCCCGCGCCCGCGAGCGCGGCGTCGGCGCGCCGCGTGAAGTCGCTCGGCGACGCGCTCTCGTCGGGAAGGTAGCCGCGCGCCGCGTCGAGCAGCGCCGGTGCGAACTCGGAGTGCACGAGGGCGCGATCCTCGAACAGCGCGGCCGCGAGCTTGTGCTGGTGGTGCTCCGCGCCGGCGGCCGCGAGCCCGCGGGCGAACGAACGCTCGGAGAGCGGCTCGCCCGACGTTGCGTCGCCGCCCTTCGTCAGCTTCGGCCCGATGCCGTCGCCGTCCATCGAGAGGTCGACGATGTCGACGAGCGCCTTCCTCATGCGCGGGAGCATTCCCGCCGCGGTCAGGATCGCGAGCCGACGCGTGGCTTCCTCGCGCGTCGTGCTCGCGGCGTGGTGCAGTGCGTTCGTCACCGTGACGCCGTGGACGGGCAAGAGCGCGCCGCGATGCGCGGGCTCGACGTCGCGCGTGCGCCGGAAGAAGAGGTCCGCGCCGACGAGCCGCAGCGCGTCCCACACGGTCGCGGCGCCCGCGCCGACGCCGAGCGCTTCGAGCGCGAGATCCTGCGCCTCGTCGGGATCCGCGCGGCGGATGCGCGAGAACAACGCGGCGCTCGCGATCGGATCGGCCGGCGGCTCGCGCCATCCGTCGGGGACGCGCGCGACGAGTCCGCGCGCGCGGTCGAACGCGTCGGCCTCCGGCCCGTCGGGCGCGAACAAGAGGCCGTCGACCAGCGATCGCAAGAGCGGCTCGGCGCACGCGACAGGAACTCGGCGCAGCACGCGCTCGGTCTGCGCCGCGTAGATGATCTTGTGCCCGATGTCGACGAACGAGCGCGCGGCGTGCGGCCACAGCGCCTCGAAGACGTCGCCGACCGGAGCGTGCTTGAGGAGGCCGACGACAGCGCGATCGCCGCGCTCGGCGTCGCCGTCCTCGAACGCCGCTTCGAGCTCGCGACGCGCGGCCTCGGCGTTCGCGAACCGCACTTGCGGGCGCGGCGCCATCTTCCACGCGCCTTCGCGCTCGTCGATCCCCTGCGAGTTCTTGAAGTCGTCGACGTTCCACAGCGCGAGGCGCCACGCGTCCTTCGCCGGCACGAGCGGCGCGAGCTGGAAGATCGATTCCACCACCATCACGCAGTGGAGCTTGCCTCCGACGTGGCGCGGCCGGACGTCGCGGGCGCCGGCGACGAGCACCGCGGCGAGCAGGGCCGAGAGGTCGGCGCCGTCCGCGATCGCGCGCGTCGCGACCTCGAGAGCTTTCGCGCGCGGGCACTCGGTGAGTGCACGGACGAGATCCTCGAACGGATCCGCGCCGCTCTTGCCGCTCGCGCTCTTCCACGCGCTGGCGGACATGAGGGCGGCGCCTCCGAGGAACGACGCGGAACCGATGCGACACAGCGCCATGCGCCGGTCGATTTGCGGAAGAGTCATGACGAATCTCCGCAGCGGGAGCGCGCGTCAGACTACGCGCTCTCGCCCCATCGCTACAATCCGCCGCTTTTCACGCGACCTCGATGTCGGAGACGGAGCCCATCCCGTGCGAACCCTCACCGCCGTTCTCGGCGCGCTTGCCGCAATCTGCGCCGTCTCGTTTCCCGCGTGCCGCGTGTTGACCGGCGGCAAGAGCGGCGCCGGCGGCAGCGCGGGCGGCGACGTCATCCCGTACTCCGCCGTCGAGCGCACTCTCGACAACGGCCTGAAGGTGATCGTCGTGAAGACCGGGTTCCCGAACCTGGTGTCGCTGCAGATCCCGATGCAGACCGGCTCGCGCAACGAGGTCGAGCCGGGCAAGACCGGCTTCGCGCACTTCTTCGAACACATGATGTTCCGCGGGACGAAGACCTACTCGCCCGAGGCGTACAACGCGATCATCACGAAGGCCGGCGCGCGGCAGAACGCGTTCACGTCGGACGACCTCACGAACTACCACGTGACGTTCGCGAAGGAGGATCTCGACAAGATCCTCGAGATCGAGGCCGATCGCTTCCAGCACCTCGAATACCCCGAGAGCGCGTTCAAGACCGAGGCGCTCGCCGTGCTCGGCGAATACAACAAGAACTTCGCGAACCCGCTGCGCAAGCTGTTCGAGGTGATGCAGGACGCGGCGTTCACCACGCATCCCTACAAGCACACGACGATGGGCTTCCTCGCCGACATCGAGGACATGCCGAACGAGTTCGAGTACTCGCACCAGTTCTTCGATCGGTGGTACCGGCCCGAGTACGCGTCAGTGATCGTCGTCGGCGACGTCGACCCGAACGCGGTTGTCGCGATGGTGAAGAAGCACTTCGGCGCGTGGCAGCGCGGCTCGCAGACCGTGACGATTCCGCAGGAGCCGGAGCCGAAGGGCCCCGTGTACACGCACCTCGCGTGGGCGTCGCCGACGCCGCCGTACCTCGTGGTCGGGTTCCACGGCCCCGCGTTCTCGGAGACCGAGAAGGACTCGGCGGCGCTCGAACTGTTGCTCGCGATCGAGTTCGGCGAGACGTCGGAGATCTACAAGAAGCTCGTCATCGACGAGCAGCGCCTCGACATGCTCGGCGCCGACAACGCGGCCGGGAAGGACCCGTCGCTGCTGACCGTGCTGTCGCGCGTGAAGGATCCGAAGGACGTCGTGCGCACGCGCGACGAGATCCTGAAGACGTGCGCGGCGGCGCGGACCAACCTCGTGTCGCAGCGCGACCTCGACGAGGCGCGCGCGCACCAGCGCTACGCGCTCTCGGCGCGGCTCGACAACTCCGAAGCGATCGCGTCGACGCTCGCGCGCTTCGTGCACTTCCGCCGCTCGTTCGACACGCTGAACAACCTGTACCGGCTTTACGACACGCTGACGCCGGACGACCTGCGCACGGCGGCGCGCAAGTACTTCACCGACTCGCGGCTCGTGATCACGACGTGCAGCCACGACGCGCTGACCGCCGACGTCGCGCGCCCGCCGTCGATCGACTCGTTCGCGACGCCCGCGGTCGCGCCGGAACCCGCCGCACCCGTCGCCGACGCGATTAAATCCGCGACTCCCACGGCGGGCGGCAGCGGACCCGCCAACGTCGTGCTGAAGAACGAGAGCCCGCAGATCGTGGTGAAGCTCGCGTTCCGCGCCGGCTCCGCGGCCGATCCGACGGGCAAGGAAGGCCTCGCGAACCTGACGTCGCGGATGATCGCCGACGGCGGCAGCGCGCGGCTCACGCTCGCCGAGATCCAGAAGGAGCTGTACCCGATCGCCGGCCGCTTCGACGCGCAGGTCGACCGCGAGCTGACCACCTTCACGGGCTCGATCCACAAGGACAACCTCGGCCGCTTCGTGAAGGTCGCACTCGAGCAGCTCACCGACCCGGGTTGGCGCGACGAGGACTTCAAGCGAGTCCACGAAGAGCAGAGGAACGATCTCGTCGTCGACCTGCGGCAGAACAACGACGAGGAGCTCGGCAAGGAGCGCCTGCAGGCGAACGTCTTCCGCGGCACGGGCTACGGCCACCCGCCGCTCGGCACCGTGAAGGGCGTCGATTCGCTGACGCTCGCCGACGTGAAGGCGTTCGCGGCGGCCAACTACACGATCGAGAACCTCACGCTCGGCCTGTCCGGCGACCTGCCCCCGAAGTTCCAGGACGAGCTGTCGGCCCTCCTGCGCGCGAAGCTCGCGCGCGGCGAGTCGAAGTCCGTCGCGCGGCCGAAGGGCGCCGTGCCCGTCGGGCTCAGCGTCGACATCGTGCAAAAGGAGACGCGCGCGACCGCGATCTCGTTCGGCTTCCCGATCGAAGTGCGGCGCGGCCACGAGGACTTCGTGCCGTTGCTCGTCGCGCGCACGTGGCTTGGCGAACACCGTTCGTCGATGAGCCACCTGTACCAGCGCATCCGCGAGATCCGCGGCATGAACTACGGCGACTACGCCTACATCGAGGCCTTCCCGAACGGCGGCGCCGGCTTCTTCCCGCAACCGAACCGCCCGCGGCAGACGCAGCTCTTCGAAGTGTGGATCCGTCCGGTCCCGCCGGAGCAGGGCATCTTCGCCTTGAAGTGCGCGCTCTTCGAATTGAAGAAGCTCGTGGAGAACGGCCTCACGCGCGAGGACTTCGAGTCGACGCGCGAGTACCTGATGAAGAACGTCTACCTGCTGACCGACGGTCAATCGAACGAGCTGGGCTACGCGATCGACAGCCGGTTCTACGGGATCGACGAATACACGAAGTACGTCCGTGATCGACTCGCGAGCGTGACGCTGGAGCAAGTGAACGCGGCGGTGAAGAAGCATCTCGCGACGCCGGACATTCACGCGGTGATCGTCACGAAAGACGGCGATGGGCTGAAGAGAGAGCTGGTGGCCGGAGACTTCACGAAGATCACTTACAACTCTGAGAAGCCGAAGGAGCTGCTCGACGAGGACCTCGTGATCGGCGCGATGAAGCTCGGGTTGAACGCTGGCAATGTCACTGTGACGCCGCTGGAGCGCGTGTTCGAAGAATGATCCGACGCACGCGCGTTTGTGAATGCGCGAGCGAACGCGAGGTCATGAGTCCAACGACGGGCGCCGCGGGCGCGAGGGACGTCGGCGCCGCGGGGCCGCACACGGCGTAGACCGGCGGA
>CAZOLL010000362.1:0-4895 GCA_964580365.1 uncultured Phycisphaeraceae bacterium | reverse complement strand
GGGACTGACCGATGACGGACAAGGCAGTCGTCGGAGTCATCGGCGCGGGCACGATGGGCAACGGCATCGCCCAGGTGTTCGCGACCAAGGGGCACTCGGTCACGTTGGTCGACGCGAAGGACGAGTTCATCGCGCGCGGCCTCGGCGCCATCGAAAAAAGCCTCGGCAAGCTCGAAGCGAAGGGCAAGCTGGCGCCGGAGACCGCGGCGTCGGTGCGCAGCCGCATCAAGGGCTCGACCACGCTCTCCGACCTCGCGTCCTGCGACGTCGTGATCGAAGCGGTCACCGAGAACGAATCGGTGAAGCGCGAGGTGCTCGCCAAGGTCGACGCGGTGCTGAAGCCGTCGGCGATCCTCGGCTCCAACACGTCGTCGATCTCGATCACCCGGCTCGCCGCCGCGACCAAGCGCGCCGACCGTTTCATCGGCATGCACTTCATGAACCCCGTGCCGCTGATGAAGCTCGTCGAAGTGATCCGCGGCCTCGACACCTCGGACGCGACGGCCAACGCGGTGCTCTCTCTCGCGACGTCGCTCGACAAGACGCCGGTGATCGCGCACGACTACCCGGGCTTCGTCGCGAACCGCATCCTGATGCCGATGATCAACGAGGCGGTGTTCGCGCTGATGGAAGGCGTGGCGCCCGCCGAGAACATCGACCAGATCATGCAGCTCGGGATGAACCACCCGATGGGGCCCTTGCGCCTCGCGGACTTCATCGGCCTCGACGTGTGCCTGTCGATCCTCGAGGTGCTGCATCGCGAGCTCGGCGACCCGAAGTACCGGCCGTGCCCGCTGCTTCGAAAGATGGTCGCCGCGGGGCACCTCGGCGACAAGAGCGGCCGCGGCTTCTTCGACCACCCGCGGGCCTGAGGGCAAAGACGCGATGGACTTCGAGCTGAACGAGGACCTGAAACTCCTGCAGGCCACCGCCCGCCGGTTCGCGGAGGACGAGGTGAAGCCGCACGCGGCGCGTCTCGACCTCGAGCACGAGTTCCCGAAGCAGATCGTCAAGAAGGCCGCGGAGCTCGGCTTCCTCGGCGTCGCGATCCCGGAGCCCTACGGCGGCTCGGAGCTCGGCCACCTTGCGAGCTCGCTGCTCGTCGAAGAGCTGTCGCGCGCGTGCGCCTCGACCGGCGTGACCGTGTCGGTGCACGTCTCGCTCGTCGCGACTCCGATCTGCCGCTTCGGCTCCGACGCGCAGAAGAAGAAATACCTGCCGAAGCTCGCGAACGGCGAGTGGCTCGGCGCCTACGCGCTCACCGAGGCGAACGCCGGCTCCGACGCCGCGAACCAACAGGCGAAGGCTGTGCGCGACGGCGACACGTTCGTGCTCAACGGCACGAAGCTGTGGATCACGTCGGGAGCGTACGCCGACCTCTTCATCGTCTTCGCGCGCACCTCGCTCGACGACCCGAAGAAGCGCCACCGCGGCATCACTGCGTTCCTCGTCGAGCGCACCACGCCGGGCATCCGCCCGGGCAAGACCGAGGAGAAGTGCGGTCTGCGCGGCAGCTCGACGACGGAGCTCGTGCTCGAGAACTGCCGCGTCCCGGCCGCGAACGTCCTCGGCGAAGTCGGCAGCGGCTTCAAGATCGCGATGGACACACTCGACGGCGGGCGCATCGGCATCGGCAGCCAGGCGATCGGCATCGCGCAGGCGTGCCTCGACGCGTCGCTCAAGTATTCGCGCGAGCGCCAGCAGTTCGGCCGCCCGATCGGCGACTTCCAGGCGATCCAGTGGAAGCTCGCGGAGATGGCGACGGGCATCGAGGCCGCGCGGCTCCTGGTGCGCAAGGCGGCGTGGCTGCGCGACAAGGGCGAGCCGTGCTCGCTGCAGGCGTCGATGGCGAAGATGTACGCGTCGACGATGGCGAACCGCGCCGCGGACGAAGCGGTGCAGGTGCATGGCGGCGCCGGATACACGACCGACTTCCCGGTGGAGCGCTACTACCGCGACGCGCGCATCACCGAGATCTACGAGGGCACCACCGAGATCCAGCACCTCGTGATCGCGAAGCACCTGATGAACGTGCGAGGCTGACCTGCCGTGAAAGAGACCGCCCGGAAGCCCGGAGCGATGGCGCAGCAGAGCGGGGACGGCGCGCCCGACCCCGTCGACCGTGCGCTCTCCGGCGACACCGTCGCGCTCGCGCGGCTGCTCACGCGGGCGGAGCGCGGCGACGCCGAGTTCGGCGCGTCGCACCGGCGGCTGTGGCCGAGGATCGGCCGCGCCTGGCGCGTCGGCGTCACCGGCTCTCCCGGCGCGGGGAAGAGCACGCTCGTCGAGTCGTACGCGCTGAAGCGACGCGCCCAGGGCGACAAGGTCGCCGTCATCGCCGTCGATCCGACCAGCCCGTTCACCGGCGGCGCGCTCCTCGGCGACCGCGTGCGCATGAACCGCCTCGCGCTCGACCCCGGCTGCTTCGTGCGTTCGATGGCGAGCCGCGGCTCGATGGGCGGGCTCGCGCGCACGACCGACGAAGTCGCCGACGTCCTCGACGCAGCGGGCTTCGAGCGCGTCGTGATCGAGACCGTCGGCGTCGGACAGTCCGAGGTCGACGTGGTGCGCTCCGTCGACACGGTGATCGTCGTGCTCGTGCCGGGCGCTGGCGACGGCGTGCAGGCGCTGAAGGCCGGACTGATGGAGATCGCGGACGTCTTCGTCGTCAACAAGGCCGACCGGCCCGGCGTCGAGCGCGTGATCGCGGAGCTGGAAGAAGTCATCGCGCTTCGCTCGGGCGAAGCCCCGCCGCCCGCGATCGTGCAGACGGTCGCCGTGAACGGCGAGGGCATCGACGCACTCGACGCGGCGATCGAGGCGCACCGCGCCGCCGCGAGCGCATCCGGCGCGGCGAGCGCGCGGCGCGCGGAGCAACGGCTCGCGAAAGTGCGCCGGATCGTCGAGGACCGCCTCGCGTCCGAGCTGTTCGACGGCAAGGGCATCGCCGCACGCGCGGCCGAAGCGATGTCCTCGGACGCGGGCGCGACGCGCTCGCCCTACCAGGTCGCGGACGAACTCCTGGCCGAGGCGCTTGCGAAGAACGACCCGCGCGGCGACGCCGGCAGAACGCACGGAGGTGCGAAGTGACCCCGAAGAAAACGGCTTCCCCCGTGACCGATGGGGCCGGCGCGCAGCAGTCCGCGCATCCCAAGGAGCGCGCTGCGGACAAGGCGCTCCACGCGCGCGAAGCACGCCCGACCAACATCTCGGGCCGCGAGCTGAAGCCGTACTACACCGAGAGCGACGTCGCCGGGCTCGACACGTCGCGCGACCTCGGCGTCCCGGGCGAGTACCCGTTCACGCGCGGCATCCACCCGACGATGTACCGCGGCCGCCTGTGGACCATGCGCCAGTTCGCCGGCTTCGGCACTGCGCGCGAGACGAACAAGCGCTTCCACTACCTGCTCTCGAAGGGGCAGACCGGCCTCTCGGTCGCGTTCGACTTCCCGACGATCACGGGTTACGACTCCGACGATTCGATGAGCGAGGGCGAGGTCGGCCGCTGCGGCGTCGCGATCGCGTCGCTCGCGGACATGGAGACGTTGTTCGAAGGCATCCCGCTCGACCAGGTGTCGACGTCGATGACCATCAACGGTCCCGCCGCGGTGCTGCTCGCGTTCTATGTCGCCGTCGCGATGAAGCAGGGCGTGAGCCTCGACAAGCTGCGCGGCACGACGCAGAACGACGTGTTGAAGGAGTACATGGCGCAGAAGTCGTGGTGCTTCCCGCCGCACCCGTCGATGCGCGTGGTGACCGACATCATCGGCTACTGCACCGAGAAGGTCCCGCAGTGGAACACGATCTCGATCAGCGGGTACCACATCCGCGAGGCGGGCTCGACGGCGGTGCAGGAGCTGGCGTTCACGCTCGCGAACGGGTTCACCTACGTCGAGCACGGCAAGCGCGCGGGGCTCGACGTCGACGCCTTCGCGCCGCGCCTCTCGTTCTTCTTCAACGCGCACCTCGATTTCTTCGAAGAGATCGCCAAGTACCGCGCGGCGCGGCGCATCTGGGCGCGCCACATGAAGGAGAAGTACGGCGCGACCAACCCGCGCTCGTGGCTCTTGCGCTTCCACACGCAGACCGCCGGCGTGTCGCTCACCGCGCAGCAGCCCGAGAACAACATCGTGCGCACGGCGTGCGAGGCGCTCGCGGCGGTGCTCGGCGGCACGCAATCCCTGCACACCAACTCGATGGACGAGACGCTCGCGCTTCCGACGGAGAAGGCGGTGAAGATCGCCCTGCGCACGCAGCAGGTGCTTGCGCACGAGATCGGAGTCGCCAACGTCGCCGACCCGCTCGCCGGCTCCTACTTCGTCGAGTCGCTGACCAATCAGATGGAGCAGGAGGCGGAGGAGACCTTCCGCAAGATCGAGGCGATGGGCGGCGTGATCGCCGGCATCGAGAACGGCTGGTTCCAGCGCGAGATCGCGCGCTCCGCCTACCGCCTGCAGAAGGAGATGGACGAGAAGCGCAGGATCGTCGTCGGCGTGAACGAGTTCGTCGAGCCGGACGACGGCGCGCTCGAGACGCTGCGCGTCGACCCGAAGGGCGAGGACGAACAGAAGTCGCGGCTTCGCGAGCTGAAGCGCATCCGCGACGCTCGCAAGGTCTCCGACGCGCTCGCCGCGATCAAGGACGCCGCGCGCACGGGCGCTAACATCATGCCGCACCTCGTGAACGGCGCGCTCGCGTACTGCACGCTCGGCGAGATGATCAAGACGTTGAAGCAGGAGTTCGGCGAGTACCACGAACCGCCGATGTTCTGAGCGGGCAAAGCAGCGACGCGTCGAAGCAACGAAGCAACGAAGCAACGAAGCGAAGAAGCGAAGAAGCGAAGAGCTCTGGAGCCGCGATGGCCGCACCGACGAGCACCGACAAGATCCGCGTCC
>CAZOLL010000361.1:0-4903 GCA_964580365.1 uncultured Phycisphaeraceae bacterium | reverse complement strand
AGCTGGTCCAGGCGGCGAACTACGACGTCGCGCTCGCCCAACAGGGCATCGTGTTCGTCGACGAGATCGACAAGATCGCGCGCACCACGAACAACGTGTCGATCACGCGCGACGTGTCCGGCGAAGGCGTCCAGCAGGCGTTGCTCAAGCTGCTCGAGGGCACGCTGGCGAACGTGCCGCCGCAAGGCGGCAGGAAGCACCCGGAGCAGAGCTACATCCAGGTCGACACGACGAACATCCTGTTCATCTGCGGCGGGACGTTCACGCACCTCTCGGACATCATCGGCCGGCGCATCGGCAGGAAGGCCATCGGCTTCCACCCCGAGATCGGCGGCGACAAGGCCGACCCGCTCGCCGGCATCGGCGAGATCCTCCGCGAGGTGCAGACCGAGGACCTGATCGAGTTCGGCATGATCCCCGAGTTCATCGGCCGCTTCCCGGTCATCGCGACGCTCGACCCGCTGAAGGCCGGCGACCTCGTCGCGATCCTCACCGAGCCGAAGAACGCGCTCACGAAGCAGTACCGCCGGCTGTTCGAGATGGAAGGCTGCGAGCTCGAATTCGAGCCCGACGCGCTCACCGCGATCGCGGAGCAGGCGCTGCAGAAGGGCACGGGCGTCCGCGCGCTCCGCATGATCCTCGAGGAGCTGATGCTCGACGTCGCGTACACGCTGCCCGACCGCGCGCAGGCGTCGCGCTTCGTCGTCACGCGCGACTTCGTCGAGAAGCGCGCGCCGATCACGGCGATCAACCTGCCCGGACTGCGACGCGAGAGCGCCTGAGCGGCGCGCGCGTCCGACCCACGATGACCTCCGAACGCTCGAGCCTCACCGACCTGCCGGTCGGCGGGTTCGACGCGCTGCTCTCGCTCGAGGGCGCGCGAAAGTTCGACCCGAAGAACATCCGGCGCTGGGTGTTCGAGCGCGGTGTCACGTCGATCGACGAGATGACCGACGTGCCGAAGGCGCTGCGCGCGGCGATCACGGACAAGTTCGACGTGAGGCGCACGCGCATCGTGCTCGATCGCAACGCCGAGGACGCGACGCGCAAGCTCCTGCTCGGGCTGAACGACGGCCAGACGATCGAGACGGTCATCATCCCGGAGCAGGACCGGCGCACGCTCTGCGTGTCGACGCAGGTCGGATGCGCCGTTCGCTGCGCGTTCTGCGCCTCGGGGATGACGGGCTTCGCGCGCAACCTGACGCCCGGCGAGATCGTCGAGCAGTTCCTGCACGCGCGCGCTCTGCTCGCGGCCGAGAACCGTCACCTCACGAACGTCGTCGTGATGGGCGGCGGCGAGCCGCTCAACAACTTCGAGAACCTGAAGGTCGCGCTCGACACGTTGAACCACGCGGACGGCATCGGCTTCGGCGCGCGCCGTATCACGGTGTCGACCATCGGCATCCCCGCAAAGATCGACCGGCTCGAGGAGCTCGGCAAGCAGGTGAACCTCGCGATCTCGCTCCACGCGCCGAACGAGGAGCTGCGCGGGCGGTTGATGCCCGGGCTCGACCGCGTCCCGCTCGGCGAGGTTCTCGCCGCGGCGGAGCGCTACTTCGAACGAACGGGGCGCGAGGTCACCTTCGAGTACGTCGTGCTGCGCGACGTGAACGACTCGCCGTCGCACGCGCGCGAGCTCGGACGACTGCTGGCGAACGTGCGCGGCACGGTGAACCTCATCCCGCTGAATCCGGTCGAGGGCCTGCCGTTCGGACGCCCCGACGACGCCGCGGTCGACCGGATGGTCGAGACGCTGCGCGATGCGCGCGTGAAGGTCACCGTGCGCCGCAGCCGCGGCCGCGACATCGACGCGGCGTGCGGTCAGCTGCGGAGGCGCTTCGAGGACGGTTCGGCCGCGCGCTGACCTATTTGCTCGGGTAGCTCGTGCCGGGCGTCGACGGCGCCGAGGCCGGCGCCGGCGGCGGCGCGCGCGGCGGCTGCGCCGGGGTCGTCGGCAGCTTGCGATCGTGCGCGGAGCGCAACACCTCGAGCGCGTCGACCCACGCGGCGCGATGCGCGTCCGCGAGCCGCTCGCCTTCCATGCCGACGCCGAACGGACCCTGGTCGATGATCACGCGCGTGCGGCCCGCCTCGGGCTCGAAGCGCACGAGCAGCGTCGTCGGCCCGGTGACGCCGAACGGCTCGAGCTCGTAGTGCAGCGCCTTGTCACCCGCGCGCTCGACGAGCTTGCCGGTAATCACGCCCGCGCCCGGGTCGGACGGCCACGACAACGACACCGCGCCTCCGACGGCGTCGGGCACTTCCGCGCGTTCCGCAAGCCAGCGCTCGACGAGAGCGTGATCCGTGAACCAATGCACCGCGGCCGAAGGGCGCCCGCCGATCAGGACCGACGCGGTGCAGCGGCGCGCGCCCGTCTCTTCCATCCCGTACACCGCGGCCGTCTGCACGGGCCCCGGCAGCGGATCCTCGGCGGCGGTGCGCGCGAAGCAGCCGGCGAGCGACGAGATCGCGAGCACGGCGGCGAACAATCGGATCATGAGCCCAGCTCCTCGAGCAGCTCCTCGGCTTCGAGCTGCGGGTCCTTGTGGTTCTGCGCGATCGCGAGCTCGCGCGCGGTGGTGATCGCGGCGCGTGCGGCGTCGCGGTCGCCCGCGTCCGCGAGCGTTCGGCCGAGCAGGAGCCATGCCATCAGCCAATCCGGCTTCTGCGCGACGAGGACCTCGAAGTGCGCCCGTGCGTCCGCCGTGCGACCCGCGTCGAGGAACGCGCGCGCCAGCGTGAAGCGCGCGAGCTCGTCGGTCGGATCGCGAGCGATGAGCGCCGCGAACTTCTCGATCTTCTCGGACGACACGCGCGCAACATACGGGAGCGCCGCGCCGACAAGAAGGCCGGCCCCGGAACTCGCGCCCCGGAGCCGGCCCGATGCTGCCCTGTGGATTCGTTCAGATGCCGGAGCGCAGGGTGCGCTCCTTGCCGCCGCGAAGCACGGTCACGGTCACTGCGACGTGCTCGTCGTCCGCGAGCGCCGCGTGGACGTCGTCGGCCGAGCCGATCTTCTTGTCGCCGATCCGCACCACGATGTCGTTCACTTGAACCCCGAGCTCCTCGGCGAGCGATCCGGGCACGACCTCGACGACGAGCAGGCCGACTCCTGCCTCGAGATCGAGTTGGTGGCGCAACGGATCGCTCGCCTCGAGCGCGCGCGCCTGGACACCGAGACGCGGGCCCTCTGCCACGACGGCGCGATCGAACGGCGACCCGGACTGGAAGCCGCGCCACTGCGGAACGTTCGGATCGTTCTGCGCGCGCGGCGCGCCCTGCGCGTTCGGGGCCGTGCGGAAGCGCGGCAGCTGCGGGGACGGAACGGTGAAGCGCCGGAACGCGCGCCCGTTGTTGCCGAAGCCGTTCCACGATCCGTTCGGTCCGGTTTGGCCGTTCGGCACAGTGAAGACGCCCGAGAACCCGTCGCCGATCTGCAGGCCGAACTCCTGAACCAGGTCGGCGTGGTCGCGCTTGAACGCTTCGATCGAGTCGGCCTCGAACGACCGCTCGGTGTGGTCGCCGTCCTTGTCGCGCACGACCTTGCCGGTGACCTTGCCGTCCTCACCGACCGACAGCTCGAACCGCGACCTGCCTTGCTCGTCGTCGCGCGACGTCTGCAGGCTCATCGTTCCGCGCGACTGGCCCGGCGCTCCCGGCGTGAACTGGAACACTCGGCCGGGCACGTTGCCCGGGAGATTGAGGGACCCGAAGGCGTGCGACGGATCGGCCATCATCTCCTTCAGGATCTGGTCGACCTGCGACTGCCACTGGCTCATCTCGGAGTTCCACCGCTCGAACTCGCGGTTCCACTCCTCACTGCCAAACTGCGTGCCTTCGCGCATCGGGTTCAGCTTCGGGAGCGCGGGGAGCGCCTTCGCGTCGCCGTCCGCCTTCGGCTTGCGCAGCTTCAGCGCGCCCTTCGGCGTCGCGCCGTCGTCGTCTTGCTGAGCCGCGGGCGCCGCGGGAGTCGCGGGAGCCGCCGCGTCCTGCGCGAGCGCGACCGCGCCGGCGACGAGGGCGCCGATCACCGTGATTCCACCGATCAGTGACTTGTTCGAGTTCGTCATGGACTTGCTCCCTTCGGGGGCCGCGTCCGAGGGTGCGGTCAGGGACGCGCGCCGATCGTCAGTTCGAAACTCTTCTTCGCCCCCGCGCGGATCACTTCGAGCTCGACGCGTTGGGCGACGGTCGTGGAACGAACGAGCTGCCCCAGGTGTTGGGCGCCGAGAACACGCGCGCCGCCGAAGCCGACGAGCACGTCGTTCTTCTCGATGCCCACCTTCGACGCCGGCGAGTCCTCGAACACGGCCTCGATGAGGACGCCCGCGTCCGACTCGAGGCGCAGGTGCTCGCGAAGGATCGGATCCTGGATGTCGAACGCGCGCACGCCGAGCCACGGCGTGCCGGCCGCGTGCGGACGGACGCCGTCCTCCGCGATGAGCCCGCGCGCGATCTCCTCTGCGGCCGCGATCGGCAACGCGAACGCGATGCCTTGCGGCTCGACGTCGCCGCCTTCGTTCGGCGCCGGCGGCCCCGGCCGATAGCGCGTGAGCAGCATGCCGAGGACGCGGCCTTCTTGGTCGGCGACCGGGCCGCCTTGATCGCCGGGGTTGATCGGCAGCGACACCTGCAAGAGGTCGGTCCACAAGAAGCCGCCGCACTCGACGCGGCGCCCGGCGCCCGTCACGTGCCCGACCGCGACGCTGGCGGAGAGCCCGTACGGGTTGCCGATGCCGAACACGACGATGCCCGCGCGCGCCGCGTCCTTCGGCGCCGCCGTGACCGGCTCGACGGTCGCGCCCTCGATGTGAACGACGCCGACGTTCGTGGTCGCGTCCGCGCCGACGACGCGGCCGAGGTACAAGGCGCCGCCGTCCAGCTCCACCGCGATCGTGCCGTG